>JAFLSP010000003.1:27518-33036 GCA_022510885.1 Treponema sp.
AATTTCTCCAGTTGCTCGCGGATAAACGCACTCTTCTCCTTCAGGCCGATTTTGCCTGTGGACAGCAACAGCGTGTTCGGCATAGTGGGGTCAAGGCGTGCTCGTCCGGCGCTCTCTTTTATGAGACGCAAAACCTTGTCTACGGAAATGTCGCTCACGCGCCCGAACTCAATTTGGATGACGCCCTGCCGTTCGCGGAGCGTGCGCACGCCAAGTTTCCGTGCGATGACGCGCACTTCGGCAAGGCTCAGCAGGCTGTGTACCTCATCAGGCGCCGGGCCGAAGCGGTCTTCCAGCTCCAGGAACAGGTGTTCCATTTCGTCCCTGGTCTGCACGGCGGCGACTTTCTTGTAGATTTCCATCTTGGTCTGCGGGTTCTGCACGTAAGTGTCGGGAATGAAGCCGGTGTACTCCAGTTCCATGAGCACCTCGTTCTGCTCGCGGTAGCTCTCCTGCTGTGTCAGCCGCTCCACGGCCTCGTTGAGCAGGCGCAGGTAGAGGTCGAAGCCGACCGAGTACACATCGCCGCTCTGGTCGCGCCCGAGCAGATTGCCCGCCCCGCGGATTTCCATGTCCTTCATGGCGATTTTGAAGCCGCTGCCCAGCTCGGTGAAGTCCGAGATGACCTGGAGCCTTCGCATCGCCACCTCGCTCAGCGCCTTGTTCTCCGGGTACAGAAGATAGGCGTATGCCGTGCGGTCGCTCCGCCCCACCCGCCCGCGCAGCTGGTAGAGCTGGCTCACGCCGTACATGTCCGCGCGGTCGATGATGATTGTGTTCACGTTGGGGATGTCAATGCCGTTCTCGATGATGGTGGTGGCGACGAGGACATGGAAGCCGCCCATCTTGAAGCGGCGGAAGATGTCGTCAAGCTCGTCGGCGGTCATCTGCCCGTGCGCCACGTCGATGAGCATCTCGGGAAGCAGCGCGGACAGCTTGCGGCGCACGTCGTCGAGGCTCTCCACGCGGTTGTGCAGGAAGAAGACCTGCCCGCCCCGCTCCACCTCGCGCCGGATTGCCGCCGCCACGCGCTCCTCCCGGTACTCATCGACCACGGTCTCAATCGGGCGGCGGTTCTGCGGCGGCGTGGTCAGCAGCGACATGTCGCGGATTTTGAGCAGGCTCATGTGCAGCGTGCGCGGAATCGGCGTCGCGCTCATGGCGAGGCTGTCGATATTCGTCTTGAGCGCCTTGAGCCGCTCCTTGTCCTTCACGCCGAACCGCTGCTCCTCGTCGATTATCATCAGCCCGAGGTCGCGGAAAATCACGTCCTTTTGGATGATGCGGTGCGTGCCGACGAGGATGTCGATTTCGCCCTTCGCCAGGCGGGCGATGACCTTCTTCTGCTCCGCCGGGGCGACAAAGCGCGAGAGCTGCGCAATCGTCACGGGGAAGTTCGCGAACCGCTCCGCGCAGGTCTCGTAGTGCTGCTCGGCAAGAATCGTGGTGGGCGCAAGGAAGGCGACCTGCTTGCCGCCCATCACGGCCTTGAACGCGGCGCGCATGGCGATTTCGGTCTTGCCGTAGCCCACGTCGCCGCAGACGAGGCGGTCCATCGGCACGGGCTTCTCCATGTCCGCCTTTACCTCCTGCGTCACGGTGTACTGGTCGGGCGTGTCCTCGTAAGGGAACGCCGCCTCGAACGCGACCTGCCACTCGCCGTCTTTGGGAAACGGAAAGCCGCGGCTCGCCTTGCGCCGGCTGTACAGGTCAATCAGCTTCTGCGCGAGGTCCTCCACCGCCTTCCTGACGCGGTTCTTGCGGTTCTCCCATGATTTCGACCCGATGCGGTCGATGTGCGGCGCGACCCCCTCATTCCCGATGTACCGCTGCACGAGGTTGACCTGCTCAATCGGCACGAACGCGAACTCCTCGTCGGCGTACTCCAGCTTGATGTAGTCGCGCTCGTTCCCGCCCGCCTTCACGCGCTGGATGCCCTTGAAGATGCCGATGCCGTAGTTGACGTGGACAACGTAGTCGCCGGGCGCAACGTCCACGAAGGTGTCGATGACGGCAGAGCGCACGCCCTTGCGCAGGCTTTTGGGGGCATTCCTGCGCCTGCCAAAGATTTCGTTCTCCTGGACGAACAGCACCTTTCCGTCGGGAATGCCGAACCCGGCGGAAATCGCCTGCGGCAGGATGCGCACCCCCTCCACGTCCTGCAAGATTTCCTTGACGCGCAGGCTCTGCGCCGCGTTGTCCGCGTAGATGACGATTCGCCACCCGTCCGCCCTGAGCGCGGCGAGTTCTTCCTTTAGATAGTTGATGTTGCCGAAGAAACTGCGCGGCGCGTCGCACGGAATGTCGTAGCGTTCAGCCGGGGATGCGTTCTCGGCCTCCGCTTGCCCGTCGGTGCGCAGCGTGCGGAAAAAGATGCGGCGCGCGGGCATCTCTGCCACCGCGGAGAACGGGATGAGCATCTCGGACGGCGGCAGCACGGGAAGCTCCTGCCGCGCCTTGCGGAACATGCCGGCATACTCGCGCTCGAAGCTCTCCTGCGCGTTGGCAAGGCGGTCGTAGTCAAAGAAGAACACCGCCGCGTCGTCATCCAGGTAGTCGAGCACGGTGAACCGCCGCTCCCACAGCGCGGGATAGAACAGCTCTTCCCCCTCGCCCGCCCGCCCGTGCGACAGCGCGCCGAGCAGACGTTCCCGTGCCTTTTTCGCGGCTTCCGTCAGCACGAGCGGCGGGACGCCCTCCCCGCCCCGTTCGCGCCGCTCCAGCCCTTCACGCAGGCGGGCGACCAGCTCATCCGTCCAGACGACTTCCTTCATCGGATAGACGAGCAGCTCGTCGAGCGGCGCGACGGTTGTCTGCGTCTCGGGGTCAAAAGACTTTATCTGCCCCACCGCGTCAAAGTCAAACACGACGCGCACGGGAAGCGGCGAAAGCGGCGGGAAGATGTCAAGCACCTCGCCGCGCAGGGTGAACTCGCCGGGAACGCCCGTCTTGGGAACGCGCACGTAGCCGAGCGACACGAGCCGTGCCGCCACGTCCGTCGGGTCGATTTCCGCGCCCGCGTGCATGCTGAACGCGAGCGTGCGCACGTAGGCGGGGTCAGGCACGGGCGACTGGAGCGCGCGCTGCGTGACGACGAAAATGCGCGGCCTGGTCTGCCGGGAAAACGTCCGCCTGCGCAGGGCGAGCGCGGCAAGCACACCCGCGCGCGCGCCGAACACCGCCGAGCCGGTCGCCGCGCCCCGGTACGGCAGCACGCCCCACCAGGGGAACAGATAGGTCTCCGCGCGCCCCTCAAGCGCGGTGTCAAGGTCGGTCATCACGTCCGCCGCATCCTTCTCGGTCGGCACGATAATCATGCAGTCAGGCAGACCTTGCGGCGATTTTGGCGCATTCTGTCCTTGCGGGTATCGCTTCGTTGTGCTATACTGGAGCGAAGAGATACAGTTGTTCCTGCTCGCATCTGCGAACGCGGGGACAAAGAAACTGGTTGCGGAGCCATGCAGCCCCGCGACTTCCGCACGGACGGCGGGCGCTGCCGCAAGCGACGACGCGGCGCGCCGGAACGAATCCCAGCGGGAGAGCGCGTCTTGCAGGGTATCGGAAAGCAACGAGTTCATTGTATCGACCATACTATCATACACTTTGGAGAAACTGTCTTGAAACGCATTCTTTTCGCCATTATAACGATTTTCGCCGTCTGTGCACAAGGCATGGGCGCGCAGTCCGCGCAGGACTTCTCGAAGGCATCCGTGCAGATTAAGTTCTACGACCGCACGATGTACTATCCCGGCAGCGTGGACGACAACCCCGTCTTCGTGCAGGTGTCCATCGTGAACGAGGGGACGGAGACGCTGCGCTTCAAGCTTGCGGACGACCGGATGTTCAGCCTTGACTTCACCGCCTACACGATACGCAACAGCACGCTCCCGCGCACGAACGACCTCATCGTCAAGCGGTCAACCAACCAGACCGTGTACTTCCGCGAGCTTGCGCTTGAGGCCGGCGAGTCCTACTCCTTCATTGAGAACGTAAAGAAGTACGTCAGCTTCGACGAGCCTTCCATGTACTATCTCGAACTGGAGTTCTATCCCGAGCTGTACAAGTCGCGCCAGGTTTCCGTCAGGTCGAACCGCCTCAGCCTCGACATCCGCCCCGCCCCGTCCGCCGCGTCGTTATCGGTGCTGCCCGTAGAAGACCGCACGGCGTCGCTGCTCAAGCCGGAGGCAATTTCCCCGGACATGGTGGTGGAGCAGACGATTATCGCGCGGCAGAAGGCGCTGTGGGACCAGTATTTCCTCTATATGGACATCGAGCAGATGATGACGCGCAATGCCGAAGTTGACCGCCGTTTCCGCGCCGCGAGCGCGGACGAGCGCGCCCGCCTGCTCGAAAGCTATAAATCCGACCTGATGCTCAACCGCATTGACTACGACATCGTTGCCGTTCCCGAGCGGTTCTCCATCGAGAACACCTCGTACTCGCAGCTCGACGGCACGGTGAGCGTCCTCGAATGGTTCAAGTACCCCAACTACCGCGAGAAGAAACGCTACGTGTACAAGGTGCGCAAGCGCGACGGCATCTGGCAGATTTACGACTACAGCGTGACCAACCTCGGCACCGAGTAGGAACGGCGTATGAAGGCTTTACTGGTAGCGGACGGCGACGAGGTCATCGCCCGCGTGGGAACGGTGCTCAAGACGGCGGGCTACGACATCATCACGTACCGCGCGCTGCTGAAAGCGCTGGACAACATCGAGGAAATCGCGCCCCACCTCATCGTCGTCAGCACGAAGGACTATCCGCGCCACTGGAAGACGCTCGCGCAGTATGCGACCGTGCCGCTCGGCGCGTACATGCCGCAGGTCATTCTCTATACCGCCGGGACGCTTGCAGAGGACGAAATCAAAAAAGCCGAGGCCCTGCACATCCGCGGCTGCTTCGCCTCGGTTGACGTGGACGGCCTCGACGAGCTGCGCAGGATTCTCTCCGAAAAGGACGACATTTTCTCCGGCTCGCTCAACGAAACGGAGGACGGCGCCCCTGCCAACGCAATCAGCAGCCCTGCCGAACGCAACGGGACTGCTGAGCAGCAGGCGGAAGCGGAAAGCGACCGCAGCCTGCCGCCCGCGGATACCGGGGAAGATGAGGCGAATGCGGGAGAAACGGAGGAGGCTGCGGACGAGCAGGAGGACACCCCGCCAGCTGCCGGCATCTCCATTGCGGACATCCTTTCGCAGAACCAGTCGTTCAACCGGTTCGCCGACGTTCCCGCCGTCAAAACCGAGGAGGAAGCCAAGGGCGACGGCGGGCAGACCTATGAATTCACCAACGTCAGGGGCCGCCGCTCCGAGGAAGCCGACTCCCCTGCCCCGGCCGGCGAGACCTTTGCCGAGCTTGACCCCGCCACGAAGGCGCGAATGCAGGAGATGGCGGAAAACGCCGCCCATATCACGGTTGACCCCGACGACGCGCTGCTGCTCTCCCAGCAGGAAGTGAACGGCATCCTCTCCCAGAACCAGTTCTCGATGAAAGGACAGATTGACTGGCTGGCAAAGGA
>JAFLSP010000030.1:0-1198 GCA_022510885.1 Treponema sp.
CTCAACTGGACAGCCCGGTCTTCTCAACTGAGAAGTTCCCTCTGCTCAGTTGAGAAGACCGACCTGCTCAACTGAGCAGCACCGCCTGTCCAACTGAGCAGGCAAAAAAACAGCCGCCCCGGTAGAACGGGGCGGCTGTCCGGGTGGAACATCCTTCGATTACGGAAGCCTCTGCCTATTCGGTCGGAACGGCAGAGACCGAGAATTCGCCGGCGGCGTAGGCGGTCTGCGGCTCCTTGCGGAACACCGTCTTGCTGCCGCGGAACTGAGTTACGACCTTGAGCCTGTACAGGCAGTCCCTTTTGAGCGCTGCCGGAATGATGCAGCACAGCGCATTCGCGCCGTTCGTGCTGACGTCCTCCGGCGAGACTTTCACCACGTCCGTCTGCTCAAGCGCATTCACGAAGTACAGACCGACGGACTCGTCGTCACCGACAAGACGGATGTTCTTGCCCCTGACCGCCAGAAGTCCGCCCGGTGTCAGCACCGTGCCGGCCTGTGTCCTCATGTCCTGCACGCTGTCAATCACGGGGTGACAGGTGTTGCCCTGCGTGATGACCGGTGTGAGACCTGCCATCGTCTCGGCGGCTTGCGCACTCGGCCGCAGACGAACCGTGACAGAATGCGTCCCTTTGATGAACGGTGTCTGGTCATCGGCAAAAGCGCCTTTTACCGACGGGTACAGCGTCCCGATGTCATCTTCAGATGAGATGCCCTCTGTCAGCCGCTTCATCCGCGCCTGGTTTATGTTCTGCCAGACAGCCTTCAGCTCATCAGCCGTGAGACCACAGTTGCCGCCGGAAGCGACCAGGTCGTTGCAAATATCTCCCATGGTGGCCTTGTCACGGTTCACCACTTTTGCGTGGTAGGTGACTTTTCCGCCCTTGGAAGCCAAATACGTGGGGTACAGAGCTATGGAAAGCCTGCCCACTTTCACTTCATCAGTATTTTTTACCATAATTTTTTATCCTTTTTATTGCCTTACGAGAAGGCACCTTTATGTTGATGTACAAACAGTCGCCGCGTACAAAGCACAAGAACAACTGCGCATGAAAGCCCGGGTCTGCCGGATGCATGCTCGCATAGGCGTAACTCCTTCCTTAATCGATGTCAAAGAACTGGACAGCATGGAACCGTCCTCCAACGGTCAGTTCCACCCATCATCCATTGTAGCACAGTCCCGGAGAAACGCAAGCGA
>JAFLSP010000030.1:1298-15404 GCA_022510885.1 Treponema sp.
ACGGTCAGTTCCACCCATCATCCATTGTAGCACAGTCCCGGAGAAACGCAAGCGAAAATGACGCGCGCTACTTGTGGTAATGCGTGCCGCAGAACGCGACGTACACCGCGCCGTCCTCAATCTTGTAGACAATGCGGTGACGCTCGTCAATCCGGCGGCTCCAGTATCCCTGCAAGTCGCCTTTCAGCGGCTCGGGCTTTCCAAGCCCCTCGTAGCCGTTCCGCTCTATGTCGCGGAGCAGCTCGTTCGCCTTTTTCAGGAGCCGCCTGTCGCCTTGCAGCGCAAGGTAGTCTTCCCATGCGGCGTCCGACCAGTTCTTCTGCATCAGTCCGCCTCGACAAGCTCATGCGCGGTGAACCGCCCTGCCTCTATGTCGCGGATGCCCGCCCGCAGCCGGGCCTGGTTCTCCGCGCTCCAGAACGGGTCGCCGGAAATCTCGAAGGGAATGCGGTTCTCGCGCACGGTTATCTTTGCGAACAGGTTTACCGCCGCGGAGACGGTCAGTCCCACGGACTCGCAGAAGCCCTCGAACGCGGCCTTCGTCCCGTCGTCCATGCGTATGCTTATAGTCGCCATTGTGTTACCTCGTATGCACAGCATAGCACGATGTATGCGAAAACAGCAACTGATTTTAGAGGAGTTTTTATGGCAAGCGGCTTTCTTAATGGTCAAGGCTGCGCATTACGCGCCGTGCGCACAAAAAAAGCAGCCTTCCGGCTGCCTTCGCTACGCGGTGATGTCCACGCCGCCCGTTTCGCCCGCGCTCAGCTGCAGGTAGAGCTGGTCGGCAAGGCCGAAGCCCGCGCTCTTGGTCATCTGCACGGCGTACTCGTCGTAGAGCATGTCCTCGTACATCTGCTCGGCGTAGTTCTGCTCGCCGTTCGCGCGCATGACGGTCTTGCGCATGGAGGACAGCATCTGCTTGACGATGTAGGACTCCATCTCCATCGACTTCTCGTAGAGCTCGCTCGTGCGGTCAATCGTGCGCGGCTGCCCGTGCAGGCTCGCCTGGTTCGCCGCCGCGCCGACAGGGGCGGCGTGCTTGTCCAGCTCGGAGGTGAAGGTGCCGGCAAAGCCGCTGCCGTAGTCGCCGTTCAGGCGGCCCGGCTGCATGACGTGCACCGCGCCCACGGTCTGCCGCATCGGGTTATAGACATTCAGTCCCGTCATCGCCTACTCCTAGCGCTTGAGGTTCACGGCGGTGCTCAGCATGCTGTCCGATGTCTGAATCGCCTTGCTGTTGAACTCGTAGGCGCGCTGCGCCACAATCATCTGCACCATCTCGTTCACGACGCTCACGTTGCTCATCTCAAGGTACTTGTGCTTGGTCGTGCCGAAGTCCTCCATGCCCGGCCGTCCGGCAATCGCATCGCCGCTCGCGCTCGTCACCTTGTAGAGGTTGTCGCCGAGCGCCTCAAGGCCCGCGTTGTTCGGGAAGCGGTACAGCTCCAGCTGCGCCACGTCCACCGGGTCGTCGATGCCGTCCACGTTGACGGTGACGCGCCCCGTGTCGGTGATGGCGAGGGTCTGCACGTTGTAGCCTTCGGGGAGGATGACCTCGGGGAGGACGCGCAGGCCGTTGTTCGTGACGAGCTGCCCCGTCATGTCCACCTTGAACGAGCCGTCGCGCGTGTAGGCGAAGCTGCCGTCGTACTGCTGCACGCGGAAGAAGCCGTCGCCCACAATCGCCACGTCGGTGTCCACGCCGGTCGCCTGCAGGGAGCCCTGCGAGAAGATGCGCTGCGTCGCTCCCACACGAACGCCCAGCCCCTGCTGGATTCCCACGGGCGTCACCGTGTCCTCGGTGGCGGGCGTGCCCGCCAGTTTCTCGTTCTGGTATATCAGGTCCTCGAACTCGACGCGCTGCTGCTTGTAGCCCGTCGTGTTCACGTTGGAAAGGTTGTGCGAAATCGTGTCAAGGTTCGCCTGCTGACCGTTCATGCCGGTCGCCGCCGTCCATAAGCTCCGTACCATGTCCTACTCCTTACCGCGTGACCGCGACGCGCGTCCACAGGGTGCTCATCATGCTGTCCTCGCTCTGAATCGCCTTCTGGTTCGCCTCATACGCGCGGTTCACTTCTATCATCTTGACCATCTCGTTCACGACGTTCACGTTGCTCATCTCCAGGTAGTTCTGGAAGACGCGCGGCCGCTCCGCCCCCTCCGCGATGTACGCCTCGCCGGTGATGCCGTTCGCGCCCCACAGGCTGTCGCCCATCTTCTCAAGGTAGCGCTCGTTGTCGAAGCGCACGATGCGCACGCGGTCAATCAGCTCGCCCTCTTTCGTGTAGAGCATGCCGTCCTGGTCAAGGCTGAATTTGTCGTCCTCAAGGCGGATGATGCCGTTCTCGCCCATGAGCGGGTAGCCGTCCTTGGTCTCAAGGATGCCCTCCTTGCCGAGCATGAAGTTGCCGTTGCGCGTGTAGCGCTCGCCGTTGGGCGTCTGCACGGCGAAGAAGCCCTCGCCGGAGAGCGCGAAGTCGGTCGCCGTCTGCGTGTCCTTGAACGAGCCCTGCTCGAACTGCGTGTAGTTCTCGTTCGTCTCCACGCCCATGCCCAGCTTGCCGATGATGGGCGCGGCGTCGAAGGAGCCGGCGGCCGTCTTGTACGTGCCGTCCGCCTCCGCGCGGCGCAGCAGCAGCTGCGAGAATTCCTTGCTGACCGTCACGTCGCGCTTGTAGCCCGCCGTATCGACGTTGGCAAGGTTGTTGGAAATGGCGTTCAAGCGTTCCTGCTGCGCGTTCATGCCGCTCGCGCCGATGTACCAGCCTCGAATCATATCTACCCCTACTCCGTAATTATCGGCGAAGCGCCGCGCGAGTTTATCAAATTCGCCGCGCCCGGTACGGGCGGAAAAAAAGGTTTGCAAAGTTCGGCGGATGGGGTTACAATGGATTGAAGAGAGTACTGCATTTTTTCTGACAAGGAGTCATTCATGGCAAAATCACCGGCCGAAAAACCGCGCGTCCTGGCAATCATCCTCGGGGGCGGCAAGGGAACCCGCCTCTACCCGCTGACCAAGGAGCGCTCGAAGCCCGCCGTTCCCTTCGGCGGCAAGTACCGCATCGTGGACATCCCGATTTCAAACTGCATCAACTCGGGCTACCGCAAGATTTACCTGCTGACGCAGTTCAACAGCGCGTCGCTGCACATGCACATCTCCAACTCCTACAACTTCGACCGCTTCAGCCAGGGCTTCGTGGAGATTCTCGCCGCGGAGCAGAACCTTGAGAACTCCGGCTGGTTCGAGGGCACGGCGGACGCGGTGCGCAAGAACATGCACCATTTCCGCGCGCAGAACCCCACGCACTACATCATCCTCTCCGGCGACCAGCTGTACCGCATGAACCTTGAGCAGTTCATGCAGTCGCACATCGACAGCGGCGCGGACATCACGATTGCGACCACGGCGGTCAACCGCCACGACGCGAGCGGCTTCGGCATCATGAAAATCGACGGACAGCACCGCATCACCGAATTCAAGGAGAAGCCCAAGCCGGACGCGGACATCAGCGACTGGAAAATCCCGCAGAACGCGCGCGGCGACCTGCCCGCGGAGAAGGAATTCCTCGCGTCCATGGGCATCTACATCTTCAACGCGAAGACGATGGAGGAGATGCTCGACAACGAGTACACCGACTTCGGCAAGGAAATCATCCCGATGTCGCTCAAGGACAAGAAGGTCAACTCCTACATCTTTGACGGCTACTGGGAGGACATCGGTACCATCCGCAGCTTCTACGACGCGACGCTCGCGCTGACCAAGGAGAACCCGCCGTTCGACTTCTACGACGTGGACACGCCGATTTACACGCACATGCGCAACCTGCCGCCGCCCAAGGTGAACGGCGCGCCGCACATCGAGGACAGCCTGCTCACGGAGGGCTGCATCGTCACCAACGCGAAGACCATCAAGAACTCCGTCATCGGCGTGCGCACGCTCATCGAGAGCGGCTCGGAGCTGAACGGGGTCATCACGATGGGCGGCGACGCCTACGAGAGCGCGGAGCAGAAGGCCGAGAACGCGAAGGCGGGCAGGCCGAACGTCGGCATCGGCAAGAACTGCGTGATTTCGCAGACGATTATCGACAAGGACGCGCGCATCGGCGACAACTGCCGCATCAACGTGGACGGCAAGACCTACGAGGACGGCGACCACGACACCTTCTACGTCTCCGAGGGCATCGTCGTCATCCGCAAGGGCGCGACACTGCCCGCAGGAACGGTCATCTGACCGCCGCGCCGCGCGGATTTTCCGCGCGGCGGACGTTCCCGCAGGAGCGATAATGCCGGGTTCAATGTACGACCGCCTCGGCGACATGCTGCACGACGTGCTTGAATCCGGCGCAATCCCTGCCGACGACAGGACGAGCGCGCAGGCGGCGCACAATCCTGCCGGCGACACAGGAGCGGGCGGGAGCGATTCTCATGCTGCCGAACCGCACGGGCAGACGGCGGAAGAACCCGCATTTCAGAGCACGCACGGCGAAAAAGAAGCGTCATACCGCCACGACGCGCATAATGCCGAAAACAGGCAGCGGCGCGGCGAACAGTACGCGCGGACGACGCGCAGGAAGAAGCGGCGCGTATCCATTGCGCCCCTCATGCCGGCGCAAGCGCGGAATGCCCTCGCCTTTCTCGGCCTGACCGAGACGGCGACGCGCGAGGACGCGAAGAAAGCCTACCACGAAAAACTCAAATACTACCACCCCGACCGCCACGGCGACAATCCCGTCCTTCAGAAAGTCGCGCGGGAAAAAACGCAGCGCGTGATTGAGGCATGGGAGACGCTGGAGCGGTTCTTCTCCTAGCCGTCCGCCTCAAGCCCGTACTCCGCCAGCTTGCGGTGGAGCGTCTTGCGCCCGATGCCGAGCACGTCCGCCGTCCGGCTCTTGTTGCCCTTGTTCGCGGCGAGGTTCTCCTCGATTATCAGGCGTTCGGCGGCCTCCAGCGTGATGCCCACGGGAACGGAAATCGTCTCCGCCCTGCTCGCCCGGCTCACGGTGGGCGGCAGGTCCTCCAGCGCGATTTCGGCGCCGCTCGCCATGACGACCGCGCTCTCCACGCAGTTGCGCAGCTCGCGGATGTTGCCCGGCCAGTCGTACTGGTACATCGCCGCGCGCGCCGCCGCGCTGATGCCCGCAATCTTGCCGCCGTTCTCCGCGTTGAACTCGTCCAAGAACGCGCTGATGAGCAGCGGGATGTCGTCCTTGCGCTCGCGCAGCGGCGGCACCTCCAGGTGGATGACGTTCAGGCGGTAGTACAGGTCCTCGCGGAAGCGCCCCGCCTTGACCTCTTCCTCAAGGTTGCGGTTGGTCGCCGCGATGACGCGCACGTCCACTTCTATCGTCTGCGAGCCGCCCACGCGCTCGAACTGCTTTTCCTGGAGGACGCGCAGGAGCTTTATCTGCACGCTCTGGTTGATTTCGCCGATTTCGTCCAGAAAAATCGTGCCGCCGTGCGCCAGCTCGAAGCGTCCTTTGTGCAGGCTGTCCGCGCCCGTGAACGCGCCCTTCTCGTGCCCGAACAGCTCGCTCTCCAGCAGCGTCTCGCTCAGCGCGGCGCAGTGCACCTTAATGCAGGCATGGTCGTGGCGGGAGGAGAGGGCGTGCAGCGCGTCGGCAATCACTTCCTTGCCCACGCCGCTCTCGCCCGTGATGAGCACGCTCGCCCTGGTGTCGGCGACCTTGCGCACCATCGTCAGCAGCCGCCGCATTTCCGCGCTCTTGCCGATGATGCCGTCGAGCTGCCGACTTGAGCTGACTTCTTTCAGCAGCTGCGTGTGGCGCAGCTTGAGCTCGCGGCTTTCGAGCGCGCGGCGGACAATCATGCCGAGCTGGTCGAGGTTCAGCGGCTTGGTCAAAAAGTCATACGCGCCGTCGCGCATCGCCTGCACCGCCGCGTCAATCGAGCCGTGCCCGGTCAGCACGATGACGGGAACGCCCGGCATCTCGGTGGTCACGCGGCGCAGCACGTCCGACCCGCTGATGCCGGGCATCCGCAGGTCGGTAATCACCAGGTCGATGTCGCCCTTGGCGAGCAGGTCAAGCCCCTCCTGCCCCGTCGCGGCGACCTTGACCGCGTAGCCGTCCATCTCGAAGTCGGCGGCAAGCCCCTCGCGGATATGCTTCTCGTCGTCGATGATGAGAATCGTCGCTTTCATGCCTCCCCCTCTGCCGCGTTCCCGCGATACGTGAGCAGCCGCCGGTCCGTCTGCGGAACGGGCAGCGTGATGACGAACGTCGTCCCCGCGCCCCGCTCCGAGCGCACGGCGATGTCGCCCGAGAATTCTTTGATGATTTTGTACGTCATCGCAAGCCCCAGCCCCGTGCCGCTCGCCTTCGTCGTGAAATACGGCTCGAAGACGCGCGCGGCCGTCGCCTCGTCCATGCCGGTCCCGTTGTCCTCAAAGCGCAGGATATAGGCCCCGTCCTGCACCCCGCTCGCTATCGTCAGGAGGCCGCCGCCGTCGGGGAATCGCTCGGTGATGGCGGCGAGCGCGTTCTGCGCGAGGTTGACGATGACCTCGCGGAAGAGTTTTTGGTCGAGCAGGAGGCGCGGGCAGTCCTTGCACAGCCGCGTCTCCACGGCGACGTGCTTTTCCGTGAATTCGGGCGTGAAAAACGAGACGAACTGCTCGATGAGCGCGTCCGGCTCGGCAAGCTCAAGCCGCGCGGAGATGGGGCGCACCGCCATCAGGAAATCCACCACGGTCTTGTTCAGCCGCCCGATTTCCTGGTTCACCACGTCGAGGCAGTCCTCCATGAATTTCGCCGCGGGAAGCCGCCCGTCGCCCGCGCGCTTCTTGCGCACCGCCTTCTGCATCAGCTGGATGTGGATGCTTATCGCGCCGAGCGGGTTCTTGATTTCGTGGGCGACCCCGGCGGCGAGGTTGGTCAGCCCGGCGAGCGTCTCCATGCGGTGCAGGAGGATTTCCTGGTTGCGCTTTTCGGTCACGTCGTCAATCGTCACGATGGAGCCGGTCAGCTCGTGGTTGCGCACCAGCGGCGTGACGGAGATGTCCACGAAGCGGACCTGCGCGCCCGCCGTGGCAAGCGTGAACTCGTCGCGCACGTTGGTGCGCTCGTCCTCGGCGCAGGCCCGGAGGAAAGCGGCGATGTCCGCGTCGCCGACGATTTCCCAGAGGCGGCGTCCGTCCGGCTTGGCGCCGCCGGGATGCAGGGCGAGCGGCAGGTAGCGCTCCGCCGCCTTGTTGATTTCCAGCATACGCCAGTCCGTGCCGACGATGACCAGCCCCGTGGACAGCGAGCGGAAGATGGCGGAGAAAGCCTCGTTGCGCTCGGAGAGGTCGTTCACGAGCGACTGAATCTGCGCGGGGGAGAGCTTTCCGATTTTCTGCGAGACGCGCTTCGAGAAGGTGCGCATCAGCGTCGCTCCGCGCGGCACACGGCGAACAGCTCGCGCCACAGCGACTCAAGCGCGGCGGCGGGCGTTTGGTTGTATGAGACGACGTTTGCATGGCATTCGCGGAGCGCGGCGGCGTTCTTTGCCGCGCGCTCGCTTCCGCGCGCAGTCAGCGCGTCCGTATTCTGCGCGTCCAGCACGCCCGCAAGGAAGAGGCGGAACAGCAGACGCGGCTCGAAGCCCGCGCAGGACTTCACCATGTCGGCCACCGCCGGGAACGCGCCCTGCTCCACCGACGCATAGAACGCGCGCGCGCAGTCCCGCACGGCATCGGGCGTGACGGGGAGAAAGGTCTGCAAGTAGCCGTCAATCGTTCCCCCGCCTGCCCCCGCGTCCGCATGGAAAACGCGCGCCAGCACCTCCGCCTGCTGTGCTTCCGTGCGCTGCACGAACGAGTACGTGCGCACGCGCGAAAGAATCGTCGGCATGACCGCGCCGCGCCGGCTGGTCGTCAGAATGAATACGGTGTCCGCCGGCGGCTCCTCCAAAATCTTGAGCAGCGCGTTGCGGGCGGCCTCGTTCATGCGGTCGGCATGCTCAATGATACAGACTTTCTTTCCGTCGGGACTTTTGAGCCGCGCCCAGGCCGACGCGCGGCGAATCTGGCTTATCGGCAGCGCATCGTACATGAACGACGCGGCAAGTTTTTCGGCCTGCTTGACCGTATCCGCGCAGATTTTCTCAAGGCGGTCGTGTGCGGGGAGCGGCTTCGTGCCGTCAATCTGCTCCAGCAGCTCGTCAACCGCCTGTATGAGGGGCGCGATTTTTGACACCTTCTCGTCGTCCTCCCACAGCACCTGACTGAAGCGCATGGTCAGCTTGCGCACGGCGCGCACGAACAGATACCGCGCCGCCAAAAGATACGGCGCATTATCTGTTGCGGCAGCCAAAAAGGCGCGCTGTGCCGCAAGGATTTCGAGCGAGCAGTCGCGCGGACCGGCGAGCAGCACGTTCGTGCTCGCAAGTTCCTTGTGCCTGCGGCAGGACGGGCAGTCGCACAGCCACTGCCCGCGCCGTTCCGCCGCCGTGCACGAGAGAACCCGCGCGATTTCAAGCGCGCAGGTCAGCTTGCCGCTGCTGTCCGGCCCCGCGAGCAGCACCGCGCCCGGAAGCCCCCCGCGCGCGATGTCGTCCCTGAGCAGCCCCGCCGCGTTCTGGTACAGGAGATTGTCGAACATCAGACAAGCATCCCCCGCACGTAGCCCACCGACAAGCCGAGGAAGCCGCCCAGCACGTGCCAGTAAAAGCTCGCGAGCATCGTCGCCCGCAGTCCCGCAATCCACGGCTGCACCGTGCACACCAAGAGGAACAGGGCGACGAGCACCAGCCCCTCAAACGCGCCGAAGAAGAAGCCGAGCGTGCGGTTCAGGCTCCCCAAAATCTCGCCCTTGAACAGCGCGCCGAGCAGCAGCTGGACGACTTTCACCGCGATGAACGTCACCACGAACAGCAGCAGGAACGCCACCGCCGACGCTCCGAGCGGATGAGGAATGGCATCCCGCAACTGCACCGCAAGCGCGCCGAAAAAACCGACGGCCACGGCGATGGCAAGCACGACGGCAAGTTTGCTGAACACTTCCCGAATCAGCCCGCGCACTGCCCCGACCACGGCAAACAGCACGATGAGCAGCGTGAACAGCGCGTCAATAAACGTAAAATTCATTCTTTCACCCCGTCATAGATAATGCGCGCGATTTCCTGCGCCGGGCGCATTCCCGCCGTCAGTTCCCCGCAGGAGCGCGCGCACGCCGCGCGGAAACCGGTATCCTCCATCCGCGCCAGCGACTCCTTGAGGTGCGCGCCGTCCGCCTCGTCGCCCAGCAGCATGAGCGCGGCATTGCGCTCCACAAAGAACCTCGCGTTGTCCACCTGGTCGCCGCGCGTTCCCGAGCCGCACAATGGCACGAGCACCATCGGCTTGGCGAGCGCCGCGCATTCCCACAGCGCGTTCGCGCCCGCGCGGGAAAGCACCACGTCGCTCGCGGCAATCACGTCGCACATTTCTTTATGGAAGAAAGCGTAGGGATGGTAGCCCTCGCGCCGCACCTGCGTCATCGCCTCATCCGCCCTGCCCGTCTGGTGCACGACCTCGAACCGCGCGCACAGCCAGTCAAGGTTCTCCTGCACGAGCAGGTTGAGCTGCCGCGCGCCGAGGCTTCCGCCCAGCACGAGCAGCACCGGCTTACCCGGCTTTACGCCGCCGAACAGGAACTGCCGCCCCCGCTCCGCGTCCGCCTCGTAGAACGCGGGGCGCACCGGGTTTCCCGTCACCACGCATGCCGCGCGCTTTGCGGCAGGGAGATACGCTTTTGTCTCCTCATACGAAAGGAGGATTCTGTCCGCAAAACGGCTGTTGATTCTCGTCGCCAGTCCCGGCGTGAAATCGCACTCATGCGTGTAGACGGGAATGCGCAGGATTCTTGCCGCGACGCAGGGCGTGACCGACACGAAGCCGCCCTTCGAGAACAGCAGCGCGGGCTTGAGTTTCGCCAGCCGCCGCAGGGAGACCAGCACCCCCGCCGCCACCTTGAACACGTCGAGCAGATTCCTGGCCGACAGGTTGCGCCGCAGCTTGCCGCTCGGAATGCCGTAGAACGCATCCACCGAGCCGCTGCCCTCGACCAGCTCCCGGTCCATGCCGCCGCTGTTCCCCAGCCAGATGATGCGGATGTCATCGCCGCGCTCCTTTGCGCGCGCGCGCAGCTCGTCCGCAACCGCAAGCCCGGGATAGATATGCCCGCCCGTCCCGCCGCCCGCGAAGGCAAAAGTCATCGTAGCCATGTGTAGCAGTATGACACAGACCGCAGAAAAAAACAACCGCATGAAAAGACAAAGCCCTGCAATCAATGCAGGGCTTTGTCTGTGCTGCCACCGGTTGGAATCGGACCAACGACACATGGATTTTCAGTCCATTGCTCTACCAACTGAGCTACAGCGGCATGAGTGCTTGTATCATATAGCATCCGGCGGTTTATGTCAAGGCGCAGGACGCATTTTTTTCGCCGAGCGCGAAGTAGATGCCGTAGTGCTTGCGGCATCCCGCGTTGAAGGGGCTGCCGCAGTGCGGGCATGACGGCGCGCCCAGGTACTCGCGGATGGCAAGCGTCCGCCGACACACGCCGCACAGCACCGCCCGCTCGCCGAATTCGCGCTCCTCCCAGCGGACGATGCCGTGCCGCTCGCACTCGTCGTGGCACCGGTAGCACGGATACCATTTCCCGCAGCATTTGAAGCGAATCGCCACGATGTCCACGGGCGAATGGTAATGCACGCAGCGCGTCTGGTCGTCCACGGTCTTGCCCAAGACGGCGACGGCATCCACGGCTAAATCCGTATCTTCTTGTCCGTGCCGGCGTAGGCTTCCTTGCGCAGCTGCCGTATCTGCTCGTCGGCAAGGTAGTCGTCAAAGTTCATCATGCGGTCGAACACGCCCGCCGGGGTAATCTCGACGATGCGGTTGGCGACCGAGGAGATGAACTCGTGGTCGTGGCTGGAGAACAGCACCACGCCCGGAAAGCGGATGAGCGCCTCGTTCAGGCTCGTAATCGCCTCAAGGTCAAGGTGGTTGGTGGGGTCGTCCATAATCAGCACGTTCGCGCCGCTGAGCATGAGCTTGGAGAGCATACAGCGCACCTTCTCGCCGCCGGAGAGCACCCGCACCGGCTTGAGGCTCTCGTCGCCCGTGAACAGCATCCTGCCGAGGAAGCCGCGCACGTAGGAGTCGTCCTGCTCCTTGGAGTACTGCTTGAGCCAGTCGGTGATGCTGTAGTCGTTGTCGAAATACTTGTTGTTGTCGCGCGCGAGGTAGGCGAAGCTCGTGGTCTGCCCCCAGAAATACTCGCCGCGCTCCGCCTGCTTCTCGCCCGCGATGATGTCGAACAGCGAGGAGACCGCGTTGTGCTCAAGCCCGACGAACGCCACCTTGTCCGTGCGGTTCACGATGAGCGAGAAGTCGTTGAGCAGCCGCGCCCCGTCCTCGTCGCTGCTGCACACCTTGCGCACCTCAAGCACGTTGTTGCCGATGTCGCGGTCGGGCTGGAAGTGGACGTAGGGGAACTTGCGGCTCGTCACGGGCAGGTCGTCCAGCTCCAGCTTTTCGAGCACCTTCTTGCGGCTCGTCGCCTGCCGGCTCTTTGCCGCGTTGGACGCGAAGCGCTGGATGAACTCGCGCAGGTCCTTCGCCTTCTCCTCGTTCTTCTTCTTCTGGTCCTTCGCCTGCTTCTGGAGGATTTGGCTCATCTGGTACCAGAAGTCGTAGTTGCCCGTGAACTGCGTGATTTTGCCGTAGTCGATGTCGCAGATGTAGGTGCAGACCGCGTTCAGGAAGTGGCGGTCGTGGCTCACGACGATGACCGTGTTCGGGAAGTCCATGAGGAAGTCCTCAAGCCAGGCGATGGACTCAAGGTCGAGGCCGTTCGTCGGCTCGTCGAGCAGCAGCACGTCGGGGTTGCCGAACAGCGCCTGCGCCAAAAGCACGCGCACCTTCTGGCTCTCGTCCAGCTCGCCCATCATCTTGTCGTGGTACTTCTCCTCAAGGCCAAGCCCCGACAGCATCTGCTCGATTTGGTTCTCCGCCTCGTAGCCGCCGAGCTCGCCGAACTGCGCCTCAAGCTCGCTCGCCCGCACGCCGTCCTCCTCGGTGAAGTCCGCCTTGGCGTAGATTTCGTCGCGCGCCTTGGCGCACTCGTAGAGCGTGGGATAGCCGAACAGCACCGTGTCCTTCACGCTGTACGAGTCGAACGCGAAGTGGTCCTGCTTGAGCACCGCCATGCGCTCGCCGGGAGTCATGAAAATCTCGCCGCTGTCGCGGTCCTGCTCGCCGGAGAGCACCTTGAGGAAGGTCGATTTGCCCGCGCCGTTCGCGCCGATGATGCCGTAGCAGTTGCCCGCCGTGAACTTGAGATTGACGTCCTTGAACAGCGGTTTCTCGCTGAAATGAAGGCTGACGTCCGATACCGTAATCATGCCCGTGTCCCCCTATTTGTTCCTGCCGATGAGCGACTTGAGCCTGCCGAACAGCCCCGGCTTCTTTGCCGGGCGGCTCTCCGCCGCCACGGGCTTTCCGCCGTCACGCCGCCTGCTCTGCGCGCGCGGGGCAACGTCGCTGCGCTGCCGCTGCGGGCTTCCCCCGCGCCGTGCGCCGCCGTTCCGCGACTCCTGCCGCCTGCCGCCCGCGCCCTGCCGCGCCTCCTGCTTCTTGCCGTCGCGCCGCGCGTTCCCGTCCGGCTTCGCGCCGTGCGCGTACTTTTCCTTGTAGTATTTCATGCGCTCGTCCGCGCTCATCGTCGAAAGCCGCGCAAGGTCGTCGCTCGTCGTCCTGACTTCGCGCGCGAAGTCCGCGCCCTTCGTCCGCCCGTCCTGCGCCCGCTTTCCCTGCGCCCTGCGCCCGCCTCGTCCGCCGGGGGAACGCCGGTCGCGCTCGCGGCCGCCCCGCCGCGAGTCCCCGCGCCCGTCACGGCCGCCCCTCCCGCGCCGTCCGTCGTGCCCATGCCCGTCGTCCTCGCGCCAGTCCTCGGTGCGGATGTAGATGCCCCTGCTCTTGTCCTCGCCCAAGTCCTCCGCGACGGCGACGCGGGCGGGAATCTGCTTCTCGATGTACCGCTCTATCGGCACGAGGCTGTACACGTCCTGCTCGGAGCAGAAGGTGTATGCCTTGCCGCTCTTGCCCGCGCGCGCCGTGCGCCCGATGCGGTGCACGTAGTTCTCCGCCTCGTTGGGCAGGTCAAAGTTCACCACCATGGCGAGGTCGCTCACGTCGATGCCGCGCGCCGCCACGTCGGTCGCCACGAGGCAGCGCACCTGCGCCGCCTTGAACCGCTCCATGATTTTGAGCCGCTTGGACTGCGGCAGGTCGCCGATGATGAACTCGCTCTCGATGCCGTTCAGCCGGAGCCGCTTGGAGAGCACCTCGCACATCCGCTTGGTGTTGCAGAAGACAATCGCGCTCGCCGGCCGCTCGCGCGAGAGGATGCCCACGAGCAGCGCGACCTTCTCGTCGCTTGAGACGTGAATCAGCTCCTGGTCGATTTCGTCCACGGTGATGTTCTCCGCCGCAATCGTGATTTCCTTCGCGTCGCGCGTGTACTCCCAGGCGAGGTTCTTGACGTAGGAGTTGAGCGTGGCGGAGAAGAGCATCGTCTGCCGCCGCTCGCTCGGGGGCAGCACGGACAGCAGCCTCCGCAGGTCGGGATAGAAGCCCATGTCGAACATGCGGTCGGCCTCGTCCACCACCAGCACGGCGACGTCGCGCACGTCCATCTGCCGCCCCTCCTGCAAGTCAATCACGCGCCCGGGCGTGCCGATAATCACGTCCACCCCGTCCTTGAGCGCGGCGACCTGCTTCTCGTAGCCCACGCCGCCGTAGAAGCTCGCGCAGGAAAGCCCCGTGTGCGCCCCCAGCCTGCGCGCCTCCTCCTCCACCTGCACCGCAAGCTCGCGGGTGGGCACCATGACCAGCGCCTTCTTCCCGCGCTTCTCCTCCGCGGCGAGCAGCTCCTGAAAAATGGGGATGAGGTACGCCGCCGTCTTTCCCGTTCCCGTCTGCGACTGCACGTACAGGTCCGACCCGTCCAGCGCGGCCGCGAGCACCTGCTCCTGCACCGGCGTGCACGTCACGTAGCCCGCGTCCGCAAGCCCCTGCTGCACCCGCTCGTCCAATGTAATTTCTGAATAATCCATACC
>JAFLSP010000300.1 GCA_022510885.1 Treponema sp.
GAGCTTCTGACGCGGCGGGGCGTTCTGCGCTGCCACGCGCAGACGATGGAGGATGTGGACGAGGGCACTCTGGAGCAGTCTGTGCTCGCGCTGGCGGGGCAGATGTACGCCTCATGCGTGAAGTATAAATTGACGGTGAGCGGACACCGGGACAAGAGCGGAAGGCTTTACCGGCCGAACATGGCGGTGAGCGTGAAAGCCCCCGGTGCTGCGATTTACCGTGAGACGAAGCTGCTCGTTGACGAGGTGACGCTCAAGCGTGATGACCGCTCGGGCGAGACCACGGAGTTCACGCTTGTCCTGCCGGGGAGTCGTGACGGAAAGCTGCCGGAGGTGTTCCCATGGGAAGAATAGGGCGGCTGATTCAGGCGGAGTGCGATGAGTTCATAGAGCAGACGGTGGAGGCGTACAAGGACGCGAACATGACGGTCAGGACGTTCGCGCCGGGCGGGGATGATTCGCCGCCTCTGCCGGATGACAGGATTGTGCTTGTGTCGGTGGACGGCACGGGCGGCTTTGCGGCTGTGGGTGTACTGAGCCGGTCGCAGGGGGCGAAGCCGGGCGAGAGAATCCTCTATTCGCGTGATGAGGACGGGAACGTGCGGGCTTCCGTGCGGCTGCTCGGTGACGGCACGGTGGAGATTGAGGCGGCGGACGAGAACGGCGATGCGCAGGCCGTTCTGTCTGTCGGCGGTGACGGCTCGCTGTCGCTGGAGACGATGGGCGACGGCGGCATCACGATTAAGGACAAGGACGGGAACAAGGTCGAGTCGTCATCATCAGGGCTGAAACTGACGGACAAGAGCGGGAACAGCGTCGAGATGTCCTCATCGGGCATGACGCTGACGGACGCGAAGGGCGGCAAGGTTGAGATGGCGGGAAAAATCACCGTGCAGGGCTTGTCCGGAAAGCTGGAGGTGTCGTGATGCCGCTTGTTGCTGTTGACGGCTGCACGATAACCGATGCGGCGCAGGGGGAATGCACGATTCTTTCCGGGCTTTCCACTGCGACCAAGATTGACGGAAAGGCGGTGTGCCTTGACGGTCTGAAAGTGCAGGTTGCGAACGGCTCTGTGCCAGGGGGGAAGCAGATGGAGCCGGTGACGGTCACGCTGAACGCGCGGCTGATTCAGGGCGTGAAGTTCGAGGGCAAAGCCCCGCTCGCGCTCGGGGAGGTGTCCAGCGGCTCGGAGACGGCGAACTATCAGGTGGGGCAGACCGTTGTCAATATACCGGTGGTTCTGACAATCACGGACGCTGGGCAGAGCGACGTGCAGGGAACGTAGTACTCACGGAAGTACAAGGAGCGTTTTATGGCGAGAGACATAAATCATGTGGTGCTTGTCGGGCGGCTTACGCGCGATGTGGGCGGCGTT
>JAFLSP010000301.1 GCA_022510885.1 Treponema sp.
GCGGCTGTTCTCCAGCGCGTAGTCAACCGCCTGCTGCACGGTGAGCGTCACCTTTTCCTGCCGCGCCGTTTCTTCCTGCGCGAACACCGCCACCGCGAGGGTCAGCACGCCCGCCGCAAGAAATCCCGTTCTGTTCATAGTTGCTCCTTATTGATGCCATATTCCAAACAATCAAACACTATCCGCAGTGCGCCCGGAAGCGACTCCTTATCGAGCGCGCGGTTCGTCCACTGCACCACCAGCGCGACCGGCAGCGCGGACAGCCAAGTGACGAACTGCCGCCGCGACACTTCCATGCCGAACCCGAACGGCTCAAGCGGGTCGGGAAGCCGCTCCACCCAGGGGTCAGGCACATCCAGCTCGTCCTTGGGCATATCGTCCGCCGTGGTCTGCAAAAACCATCCCCTCACGGGGATAATCGACGGGCGAAGCATAAAATACGAAAGCCCCGTGCGCATCAGAATGTACATATACTCGCTGAAACTGCGCGCCTCGCTCGCATTCTCCTTGAGTACCATCTCGCTCACCGCAAGCTCCCGCACAATCATCGACCGTATCATCTGGTTCTTGTTGTCAAAATACTCATACAGACTGCTCTTCGCCATGTTCAACTCTGCCGCAATCCTGTCCATCGTTACGCCCGTGAACGTGTGCTTGGCAATCACGCTCGCCAAGGCCGTAAAGATGCGGTCTTGGGGGGGAAGAACGTCATCGCCAATCGCGCACAGCGCGTCCAGCTCCGCAAAGCGGCTCTCGCTCATCGCCTCGGGATGGAGGAGATGCCCCGCCGGAACGACCTGCCGCAGTCCGCCCAGCAGCATATTCACCACGTTATGGGCGAACGCCTCCGCCGGCTCCGCCGCGCCGCCACGGGCAATCCATTTTTCGCGCAACTTGATAAAGACGAAAGTCGTCGCGCCGCAGTAGACGCTCCGCACGTACCGCCGCATATCCCACGCCGCGCCGTCCGCCGTTCCCAGCCACTTAACCCCGCGTGCGCGCAAGTCCGCGACGACCTGCCGCTCAAAATGGTTTCGGTCGCACAGGTTCGTCAGCAGATAGTTGACATACTGCGGACGTTCCGCAAAAAACTGCACCAGACCGACGAGCACCCGCTCCGAAGCATTCTCCTCAGTCTGCCCGTCCACCGCCCGCAGGCAGTCCGCGAGCGACTCCACGAACCGCTCGTACATGGCGGCAATCACCGCGTCCTTGTCGCGGTAGTGCCGGTAAATCGCCGGCTTGCTGATGCCCACCTTTGCCGCCAAATCCGCCATCGAAAACGACCGAAAACGCGGCTCGCTGCAGAACGAAAACGCCGCGTCCAAAATGAGTTCCTTCGTTGTCCGTGGTGAAGCAG
>JAFLSP010000302.1 GCA_022510885.1 Treponema sp.
CAGGCGGCGGAATTCGACTACGCGGGAAATCAGGCGTGCAAGGCTCTTAAGGCGGAGGGGCTTGAGGTCTGCCTCGTCAACTCCAACCCCGCCACGCTGATGACCGACCACGTGATGGCGGACGAGATTTACCTGGAGCCGCTCACGCTGGAGACGCTCAAACGGATTATCAGAAAGGAGAGGCCCGACTCGCTCCTCTCGACGCTCGGCGGGCAGACCGGGCTGACGCTCAGCATGGAGCTTGCCAAGTCAGGCTTCCTTGCGGAGAACGGCGTGCGTCTTTTGGGGGCGCGCCCCGAGACGATTGACAAGGCGGAGGACCGCCAGCTTTTCAAGGACACGATGGAGGCAATCGGCGAGCCGTGCATTCCGTCCAAAGTGGTGACGACCTACGAGGACGCGGTGTCATTTGTCCGCAATGAAATCGGATTCCCTGCGATTATCCGGCCTGCGTTCACGCTCGGCGGCACGGGCGGCGGAATCGTGACGAACGAGCGCGAGCTTGACGAGATTGCGCACAACGGGCTTCACCGCTCGCCCATTCATCAGATACTCGTGGAGAAGTGCATCTCGGGCTGGAAGGAGGTTGAGTTCGAGGTCATGCGCGACTCGGCGGGCAACGTGATTACCGTCTGCTCGATGGAGAACTTTGACCCGGTGGGCGTTCACACCGGCGACTCAATCGTCATCGCGCCAACCGTCACGCTCGCAGACAAGGAGTACCAGATGCTGCGCAGCGCGGCTCTCAACATCATCTCCGCGCTGGAGATTGAGGGCGGCTGCAACTGCCAGTTCGCGCTCAACCCGGACAGCTTCGAGTACGCCGTGATTGAGGTGAACCCGAGGGTGAGCCGCTCGTCCGCTCTCGCGAGCAAGGCGACCGGCTATCCAATCGCGAAAGTCGCCGCGCTCATCGCCGTGGGCTACACGCTGGACGAGATTCCCAACTTCGTCACCAAAAAGACAAAGGCCTGCTTTGAGCCTGCGCTCGACTACGTTGTGGTCAAAATGCCCAAGTTCCCGTTCGACAAGTTCGTGTACGCCTCTCGCAAACTCGGCACGCAGATGAAGGCCACCGGCGAGGTGATGGCAATCGGCCAGAACTTTGAGGAGGCGATTCTGAAAGCCGTGCGCGGCGCGGAAATCGGCGTGCGTGACTTGAACCTGCCCGCATTCGCCAAGGAGGGCGACGAGAAAATCCGCGAGCGTGTGGCGCAGTGCACTGACCAGAGGATTTTCGCGGTTTACGCCGCATTGAGGCGCGGGATTATGAGCGTGGACGAGATTCACGGGATAACGAGGATTGACCGCTGGTTCCTGCACAAACTGGAGAACATCTGCAAGAT
>JAFLSP010000303.1 GCA_022510885.1 Treponema sp.
TCTGACGCGCGACTCCCCCAGTTACAAAAAAGTGCCTTCTTTTTTTCCTCAGACCGCCGTGGTAGAATTGAAATGTCCGACTTTCGGGCAATCATTCTAAAACAGGAGGAAAGCGATGACGGCAAACGAGATTCTCGCTTCGTCATGCGGAACCAAGGACCCCGCGCCCGCCTGCGGCGCGAAAGACCCGGCTCCGGCCTGCGGAAGCAAAGACCCCGCCCCCGCGTGCGGAACTCAGGACAAATAGCCTGGGCGGAGGCTTCCACGAGGAAGCCTCTTTTTCCGCCGCCGCAACCGCCGTCAAAAATCGTCCGCCCATGAAACCTTACTTCGCCGTCCAGTGGCACATCACCGACTTCTGCGACCAGCGCTGCAAGCACTGCTACATCTACTCCGAGGGACACGACAGAATCATCTCCACGAGCCGCGCCGAACTTGAGCGAACGCTCGCAGAAATCCGCTCGTTCTGCGCAAAAATCGGACGCGAGCCGTACATCTACCTCACCGGCGGCGACCCGATTCTCCACCCCGACTTCTGGCATCTGCTCTCGCTCTTCCAGAGCCAGGAAATCCGATTCTGCGTGATGGGAAACCCCTTCCACCTGACCGACGACGTGTGCGGGCGGATGAAAGACGCGGGCTGCGTGAAGTACCAGCTCTCGCTCGACGGGCTTGAGCGCACGCACGACCGCTTCCGCAAGAAAGGCTCGTTCCGAGCGACGATGGAGGCGGCTCGGAGAATCAGGAAGTCCGGGATGTGGCTCGCGCTGATGAGCACGGTGTCCAAGGCGAACATGGACGAAATCCCGCGCGTCATCGACCTTGCCCACGAAATCGGAGCGGACGTTCACGCCGTCGGACGCTACTGCCCCACGAGCGCGCGGAAATCGCTCGACCCGCGCCTCCACATCACGCCGGGCGAGTACCGCGCCTTCCTTGAAAGATGCTGGGAGCGGTACGAGGCGCACAGAGGCTCGAAGACGACCTTCCAGCTCAAAGACCACCTGTGGACGCTCTTTTTGCACGAGAAGGGGCTGATGAGTCTGCCGGAGGGCGGGGAAATCACGGACGGCTGCAACTGCGCGCGCAACCACATCACGATTCTCCCGGACGGCGAGGTGCTCGCCTGCCGCCGCATGGAAAGCCCCGTGGGAAACCTGGGCGCGCGAAGCCTCCACGAAATCTGGACGGGCGAGGAGATGGAGGCGTACCGCCAGTACGACCGCTTCGCCAAGTGCGCGGGGTGCGAGCTGAAAGGCGTGTGCCGCGGCTGCCCCGCCGTCGCGTCCGGCTACAGCGGCGGCGACTTCTACGCCCCCGACCCGCAGTGCTGGA
>JAFLSP010000304.1 GCA_022510885.1 Treponema sp.
TGACGGCGTTTTTAATCATCGTGTCGGGGCTGTCGGCGACGGCGCAGGGAACGGAGACCACGCCCCACTGGAGGGCGAGCTGCCTTCTCACACGCTCGTCCGGCGTAACGGCGATGACCACCTGGTCGGGGCGGAACTCGCCCAAGAGCCGGGCGGTGTTCCCGCGCATGGTGGGGGCGATGATTGCCGCAGCCCCGATGTCCTCGGCGAGCGTGTACGCGCTGTGGGCGACGAGCGCGGCGGTGTCAGAGCCTTTCGGAGGTCGGCGGCCGCTCGCCCTCATGCGCTCACGGTAGATTTCGGAGTCCTCGGTCGTCCGCGCGACAAGCGCCATCGTCCGCACCGCCTCCACAGGATACGTTCCGTTCGCAGTCTCGCCTGAGAGCATCACCGCATCCGTTCCGTCAAAGACGGCGTTCGCCACGTCCGTAAGCTCCGCCCTGGTGGGGCGGGGATTTTTCACCATCGACTCAAGCATCTGCGTGGCGGTGATGACGGGCTTTCCCGCCCTGCGGCAGGCGCGGATGATTTTTTTCTGCGCGAGCGGAATCTGCTCCTCGGGAAGCTGCACGCCGAGGTCTCCGCGCGCCACCATCACGCCGTCCGCCTCACGGGCGATTGCCGCCACGTCCGAAAGCCCCTCGCCGTTCTCGATTTTTGCGATGACCCTCGCGTTCGAGCCGACCGAGCGCAGAAAGTCCTTTATCTCGACGACCTCCCGCGCGAAGCTGACGAAGCTCGCCGCCACGAAGTCCACGTCCATCTCCGCTCCGAAACGGAGGTCGTCCTTGTCCTGCTCGCCCAGAATCGGAAGCCCCGCGTGCACGCCAATCAGGTTCACGTTCTTGCGGCTGCCGAACGCGCCCGCATTGAGAGCGACGCACTCAATCTCGCCGCCGCTTGCGCCGCGCACCTCAAGCGCGACAAGGCCGTCCGCAATCAGGATTCTCATGCCCGGCTTGAGCCTGTCCGCCGCCTCTTTCCATGAGAGCGAGATTCGGCAGGGGCTTTCGCCATCCGCGCTGCGGCAGGTCGCCCCGTCCGCCGTGACGATGACCCGCTCGCCCGCGGTGATTCGCACGTCCTTTCCCTCCTCCGTCATTCCAGTGCGGATTTCAGGGCCTTTCGTGTCGAGCATGAGCGCGACTGGAACGCCGAGCTCCGCCGCAATCCGCCTGACGCGCTCCATCGCCTGCGCGTGCCACTCGTGCGTGCCGTGCGAGAAGTTGAAGCGCGCCACGTTCATGCCCGCCTCAATCATCGCGCGGATTGTCCCGTCCGAGTCGCACGCCGGCCCGATTGAGCAGACGATTTTTGT
>JAFLSP010000305.1 GCA_022510885.1 Treponema sp.
CTGATTCTGACCATCCGTGCGCGCGGATTGCAGTTCACAAAACTTGGCCGCGCCTTCAAGAGCATTTTCAAAGAGAACGAGGGGCACGGCGAGCTTTCCGGCTTCTCCGCGCTCTGCACCGCGCTCTCCGCCACCATCGGCACGGGGAACATCGTGGGCGTGGCGACGGCAATCGCGGCGGGCGGACCGGGCGCGCTGTTCTGGATGTGGGTCGCGGCGATTTTGGGCACGGCGACGAAATTCGCGGAGTGTATGCTCGCAATCAAGTACCGCGAGGTGAAGGAGGACGGCCACGTGCTCGGCGGCCCGTTCTACTCAATCGAAAAAGGGATGGGCGCGAAATGGAAGTGGCTCGCTATCCTGTTCGCGGTGTTCGGCGTGCTTGCGGGCTTGCTCGGAATCGGCACGATGACGCAGATTAACGGCATCACGTCCGCGGTGAACATGGCGTTCGACCCCAAGGGCGACCACATTGCCTTTGTCGTGGGCGGCAGCGCGTACACCTGGGCGACCGTCATCGGCGGGATTGTCGTGACCGTCGCCGCGGCGCTCGTCATCCTTGGCGGACTGCGGCGAATCTCAAAAGTGGCTGAGAAAGTCGTTCCCGCGATGGCAGTCATCTATATTTTCCTCGGGCTTTCGGTCATCATCATGAACGCCACGCGCGTCCCGGCGGCGTTCGCGCTGATTTTCAAGTCCGCGTTCGGATTCAAGGCGGTCGTCGGCGGGGCGGTCGGCTGGACAGTCAAGCAGATTACCGAATCCATGCAGAAAGGCATCGCGCGCGGCATTTTCTCCAACGAGGCGGGCCTCGGCTCCGCGCCCATTGCCGCCGCGCCGGTTCAGACCAACGAGCCGGTGGAGCAGGGCATGGTCAACATGACGGGCACCGTCATCGACACGCTGATTGTCTGCACGATGACCGGCCTTGCCATCGTCCTCGCGCTTGCCGACCCCGCGTTCTTCGCGCAGTACGAGCAGGCGGGCTGGAAAGGCGTGGAGCTGACCGCGAACGCGCTCTCCTTTGACCTGGGCGGCGACGGCGTTTCCGTGCAGTTCCTGCTCATGCTCTGCCTCGCCTTCTTCGCCTTCACCACGATTTTGGGCTGGGACTACTACTCCGAGAAGTGCCTTGAGTACCTGACGGGCGGCCGTATGCACCTCGTCTTCATCTACCGCCTGGTCTACATCGCCGCAATCGCCATCGGCCCCTACTTCACCGTGAACGCCGTCTTCACCATCGCCGACATCACCAACGGCCTGATGGCAATCCCCAACTGCGTCTCGCTCATCGCCCTGAGCGGCATCGT
>JAFLSP010000306.1 GCA_022510885.1 Treponema sp.
TCCGTGGGGCGTTTCTTGAGGCTCATGCTTCCGGCGACCGCCCTGCCCGCGCCCGCCCTCTGCTCCATCATGGCGCGCACCTTGAGCGGAAGCCCGAAGAGCGTGATGAAGCCCTGCGCGTCCTTGTGGTCGTACAGCTCGCCCGTGGTGAACGAGGCGATGTCCTCGTTGTAGAGGCTGAAAGGCGATGAGGAGCCCGCCGCGCGAATCTGACCTTTGACCAGCCTGACCTTCGTCCTGCCCGTCACGGTCTCCTGCGTCTTGTCCACGAACGCCATGAGCGCGTCGTAGAGCGGCGTGAAGACCTTGCCGTCGTAAATCAGCTCGGCGAGGCGCAGCGCGACCTGCTGCTTGTAGTGGTAGGTGTCGCGGTCAAGGCAGATGTGGTCCATCATGCGGTGGGCGAAGTACAGAATCGCGCCGCCGGGGGTCTCGTACACGCCGCGGCTTTTCATGCCCACGCAGCGGTTCTCGCAGATGTCAACGAGGCCGACTCCGTTGCGCCCGCCGATTTTGTTCAGCTCCATCATAAGCTCAAGGCCGTCCATCCTCTTTCCGTTCACGCCGACGGGGATTCCCCTCTCCCAGTCAATCTCGACGTACTCGCCATCGCCCGCGCTCTCCGGGACGACGGTGTTCTTGAGCATGTGGGCGTAGTTCGGCTCGTTCTCGGTCTTCTCAAGCTCCAGCCCCTCGTGCGAGATGTGCCAGATGTTCTCGTCGCGGCTGTAGGACTGGTCCTTCTTCATCGGGACCTCAAGCCCGCGCTCCTCAAGGAAGCGGATTTCCGCCTCGCGGCTGTCCATGTTCCATTTGTCGTCGCGCCATGCGGCGATGACGCGCAGGTCCGGCGCGAAGGCCTTTATCGCAAGCTCGAAGCGCACCTGGTCGTTGCCCTTGCCCGTCGCGCCGTGGCAGATTGCGGCCGCGCCCTCCTGCCGCGCGTACTCCACGAGAATCTTCCCGATGAGCGGGCGCGCCGTCGACGTGCCGAGCAGGTACTCGTCCTCGTAGACCGCGCCCGCCTTGAGCGCCGGCCAGATATACTCCTCGATATACTCCTTGCGCGCGTCAACCACATAGCACGCGCTCGCGCCCGTCCTGAGCGCGCGGCCTTTAATCGCCTCCCAGTCGTCGCCCTGCCCCACGTCGATGCAGACGGCGATGACGTCGTAGTCGTAGTTCTCCTTGAGCCACGGAATGATGACCGTAGTGTCAAGCCCGCCCGAATACGCGAGCACAACCTTGTCTTTTGCCATAAAATCGCCTCGAAAAATGAATATTTATGCAGAAAT
>JAFLSP010000307.1 GCA_022510885.1 Treponema sp.
GGCGTTAGTATATTGGCGACAATGGGTTTAGTTTCTTTGTTGTGGCAGGGAGGTCAAGAGAAGTTGGTTTTTGCAGTTGCCCCCTGCGGTCGATTGGACGGCCTTTTACATGAACGACCCGAAGCAGCTATACAGGAGGAACGTAACATGAAGAGCTTGGAAGCACCGGGGTTCCTGGCAGAAAAATGGGGCAGACCGCGAGGCTGTCCGCTTCACCAAGATGTGGCATGCGCTTTGAGCGTGGCTCGGGCATGCCGTGGGCGACCTTCCCGGGGGTCAAAGCATATCAAGTTTGATAAAGGATTTAAATAAAATGGGCGAATTGATTACGCAACATGAAGATTCTGAGAAGCGCGTAAGCGCGACGTTCCACAAGAACGTTTTGGTTGACGGTGACAAAAAGTACGCCACCGTCAAGAGAAATACTGCGACACTGGAGAACCTCATCGCCGTCGTAAAGAAGAACAACCCGCTCGTCTCCGAGACGGTCATCCGTATGCTGGCGACAGAGTTCAAGATTGCGGCGATTGAGAAGCTCAGGGCAGGGGAGGCGGTAAACCTCTTTGACCTCGGCGTGATGTACCTGACTGCCACTGGCAGCATCGACGCGCAGTCTCCGACCGCGGCGGATGTCCCCGGCATCGGGATTGGCTTTACGCCCTCAAAAGAGGCGCGGGAGGCCGTCTCCGGCGTTTCCGTGGGGAACATCCTTGCGGAGGGCTCGGCACCCCTCATCAAGCAGTTCACCGACCTCTACACCGAGCAGGCGGGGAACGAGGTGACCGAGGGAATGCCGATGCTCATTGCGGGCGAGCGGCTGAAGGTCGGCGGTGACGGCGAGCGGACAGGCGTGTTCTTCGCGCCGGTTCTGGAAAGCGGTGAGATGAGCGGCGACGAGGCTTCCTGGGTGAAGGCGGCGCACGTCTTCCGCAACATGCCCAAGGGCCTGTCGCTCATCCTTCCGCCGGAGCTGAAGGCCGGCACGTCCTGGTTCGTGGTCGTCAGGACATCGAGCGCGCGCGGCGGGCGGCAAATCAAGTCCGTCCGTGAGGGCGTGAGCGAGCGACCGCTGACCGTGGTTGCCGCCCCTGCCTTGGAACAGTCCGTGTAGCGGTAAGCGTCCTGCCGGTTTCCGGCAGGGCGTCGGCAGCGGGAGTGCGGCGCGCGTTCCCGCTGCCGTCTGTGCCGCCTCTCAATCCTTGTGTAAATGGACGGGTTCTTAGGGCGTAGCCCTAAGCCGTGCTGGGGAAGGAGGGTGGTTTGGAGGGAGGGAACCCCCGCTTCGGAAGTAGAGG
>JAFLSP010000308.1 GCA_022510885.1 Treponema sp.
GATGGCAGTGGTAGTCCCACAGCGGCTCGTCCTTGCAGGCCTCGAACAGCTTCTGCGCCGTCTTCGTTTCCAGCAGGAAATTCTTGTCCATAAATGCTTTCATATACACTCCATAAGCGTCTGCGAGGAACAAACGCTGTCTCTATTGTAGCACGGAAATGCCCGTTTGTCTTGTAAAAATGATACAACGGGGGGGGGCGTTGTTGTCAAGTAGAATGAGAAAAAAACGACAGAAAAAGGAACGTTCTCGCGATGCCAGCGAGAACAGTAGTACTTGCGGGCGGCGGGGCGACACTGCATAATCGTCACGAGCAAAAACGCAGAGGACACACTGATGGGACGGCAATGCAGGACGCGCTCTTTCTCTACCACGCGCGGTCATGGGCTTCTGATTTCTCTGCCTTGACTTCCGCCTGAATCCGCTCGACAAAAAAAACGCCCACCCCTTGCCAGAGCGGGCATCGCGTCGCGCAATCACCTCACAGCGAAAAATACGCCGCGTCCGAAACCGGCTCGCACCATTCGGTCGTGCAGTCGGTGCCGGGCACTTCAACGGCGAGGTGCGAAAACCAGCAGTCCTTTTTTGCGCCGTGCCAGTGCCTCACGTCGGCGGGGATGGTGATGACCGAACCTTCCGCAAGGCTCACGGCATCCTTTCCCTCCTCCTGATATGGTAGGCGAACGAGCCGTCAATCATCCCCTTGCTCACGAGCGCGGTCAAAGTCAGCATGGAGCGCGTCTTGAGCGGGAGCATCCCGTCCGACCAAACCTCGCCGAACAGCACGTCATCGTTAAGCGCCGCAAACTGCGGCGCAAAGTCCCCGAGCGCATCACGCCCTGCCGTCTGCCTCACTTTCATCATCAGCCTCCTTGCGATTATTATACGAGCGGACGCGCGGAATGGCAATCTGCCGGCAATGTGATTGCGCACACCATGCGGAACGGCAAAGTTTGACTTCCGTACCCACCTCAATCAAAAGCCGCGTCCCAGTCGTCAGAGATTTCGATGCGGGGTGCGCCATTTTCTCCTTGGATGATATTTATGCGGGCGCAGAGTCCACAGTACGTGTCGTTGCAGACATAGAGGTAAAAAGCGTTCCTGTGGCGGTCTTTGTAGTTGCATGACATTGCCCCAAGAAGCGGCATTTTCCGCGCCTCTAAAAGAAATCGTACCACGATTGGGGGTCAATCGTACCACGATCGCAACTGAATCGTGGTACGATTACAACGCGGGCATTCCGATAGCCCCAATGCCCGAGCCACTGGCGGTTAAAACGCAAGCCGACATGATTCC
>JAFLSP010000309.1 GCA_022510885.1 Treponema sp.
AAAAAACGGGGCCGCCCGCAACGGACAGCCCCGCCAAAATCGTTTGTTGACAGAATTAGAAGCTTCCCGCCACGGCGACCGCACACGCTACGGTGCAGCCGACCATCGGGTTGTTGCCCATTCCCATGAAGCCCATCATCTCGACGTGCGCCGGAACAGAGGAAGAGCCTGCGAACTGCGCGTCCGAGTGCATCCTTCCGAGCGTGTCGGTGAAGCCGTATGATGCCGGGCCCGCCGCCATGTTGTCCGGGTGCAATGTGCGTCCCGTTCCGCCGCCAGAGGCGACCGAGAAGTATTTCTTTCCGGCGAGCAGGCGCTCTTTCTTGTACGTGCCGGCCACAGGATGCTGGAAGCGTGTCGGGTTCGTCGAGTTGCCGGTAATCGACACGTCAACGTCCTCGTGCCACATAATCGCCACGCCCTCGCGCACATCGTCCGCGCCGTAGCACTTGACAATCAGGCGGTCGGGGTTGCTTCCGTAAGGAATCTCCTTGACGATTTTCAGGGCCTTGTCCGTGCCCTCGCCGTTGAAGTAGTCGAACTTCGTCTGCACATAGGTGAAGCCGTTGATTCGGCTGATAATCTGGGCGGCGTCTTTTCCAAGACCGTTCAGGATGACGCGCAGCTTGTTCTTGCGGACCTTGTTCGCGTTCGCGGCGATTTTAATCGCTCCCTCGGCGGCGGCGAAAGACTCGTGGCCTGCGAGGAAAGCGAAGCACTGCGTCTCCTCGGAGAGAAGCCTCGCGCCAAGGTTTCCGTGCCCGATTCCGACCTTGCGGTCATCGGCGACGCTGCCCGGAAGGCAGAAAGCCTGCAATCCCTTGCCGATGTTGGCGGCCGCCGTCGAGCCGGTCTTGTCGCCGGTCTTCTCGGCCTCCTTGATCGCTATTGCCGAGCCGAGCACATACGCCCACTTCGCGTCCTCGAAGCAAATCTGCTGCGTAGACTGGCAAATCTCGTAGGGGTCGAATCCGCGCGCCTTGCAAAGCTCGCGCGCCTCGGCAAGGCCCGCCTCGCCCTCCTTGAATCCGTATTCTTTCAGAGCCTTATTCACCTGAGGAATGCGGCCTTCAAAATCTTCAAACAATGTAGCCATGTTCAGTTCCTCCTTCTATTCCTTGCGCGGGTCGATGAGCCTGACCGCTCCCTGGTCCTCGGTGATGCGCCCGTAGTGCGTGCGCGCCTTCTCAATCGCCTCTTTGGGGTCGGTCCCGGCCTTGAGAGCGTCCATCAGCTTCCCGAAGTTGATGCACTTGTAGCCGATAATCTGGTTGTCCTTGTCGAGCGCAATCT
>JAFLSP010000031.1 GCA_022510885.1 Treponema sp.
CGCGGAGCTGTTCAGCGAGATGGGGCGGGAGTGACGGTCACGTTCCTTTCGTGCCGCCGTGGGGGTGCGCCTTGTTGTACATCTCAATCAGGCGGTCGGTGGTCACGTGCGTGTAGCGTTGCGTGGTGGAGATGTTCGCGTGTCCCAGCAGCTCCTGCACCAGGCGGACGTCCGCCCCGCCCGTGAGCATGGCGGTGGCGAACGTGTGGCGGAAGGCGTGCGGCGAGACGTGGCGGTTGGTGCCCTCAATGCCGGAATAGCGGGAGATGATGTAGGAGATACCGCGCGTGCTCAGTTTTTTTCCGCGCTGATTGACGAACAGGGCGGCATCCGTGTCCTTCTCGCCAAAGCGCGCGCGGCGGTCGGCAAGGTAGGCGGCAAGCGCGGCGCGCGCGTCGGCCTCAAAATAGACGCGCCGGTCTTTGTTTCCCTTGCCCGTCACGACCGCGCTGCTGTAATCCGCGCTCAGGTCGGCGCGGGTGAGCGACGCCATCTCGCTCAGGCGGCAGCCCGACGAATAGAACATCTCGAACAGGGCGCGGTCGCGAGCCTCCCAGAGCAGTTCGTTCTGCGTCGGCGCGGCGCAGAGTTTGTCCACCTCCGCGCCCGTCATAAAGCGCGGCAGCCGCTTGGGGTTCTTCACCGTCTTCAGTTCCAAAGCGGGGTTGACGGCAAGGTAGCCGCATTTCTTGCAGTAGGCAAAAAAACTGCGCAACGCAGCGATGAAGCGGTTGACGGACGCGGCGGCGCGTTTCTGCCGGGAAAGCATCCCGATACAGCGGCGCAGCGATTCGGTCTTGATGGCGGACACGTCGGTCTGCGCGCCGATGCCGTCCATCGCCGCGAACTGCCGCAAATCATTGCGGTAGCCGATGACGGTATTCGGCGACAGGCTGCGCATCGACGACAGGTACTCCAGGAATTCGTCCGCCGCGTCCTGCACGGTGCGTGTATCCGCCATCAGTCCTCGCCCCCGCCCGGCTTTTCGGCGGCATCCTCCGCGGAGTGCAGGTAGTCGCAGGCAGGGTTGATGCAGGATTTGTACGTGCCGTTCTTCTTGTCGAATTTCTCTACCAGGAACCAGCCGCATTTGGGGCAGTACTGGTTTTCCAGCGGCTTGAAGTGCGAGATGAAGTTGCAGGCGGGATAATTCGTGCAGCCGTAGAATGACTTGCCGCGCCCCTTGGTCTTGCGCTCCACGATTTCGCCGGTGCAGCCGTCCACGGGGCATTTTGCGAGCGGAATCGACTTGGTGTTGTGGCACTCGGGGAAGCCCGAGCAGGCGAGGAAGAAGCCGAAGCGGCCGAGTTTCTTGAGCATGGGCTTGCCGCATTTCTCGCACACCTTGTCGGTCGTCTCGTCCAAAAAGCCCTTGACGCTCTCCTGATTCGCGTCCACCTCGTCCACGCGGTGCTTGAAGGGCACGTAGAAGTCGCCGATAAACCGGTTCCAGACGATTTTGTTCTGCTCCACGTCGTCCAGCTTGTTCTCCACGTCGGCGGTGAACCGCTCGTTGATGACGTCGGGGAAAGCCTCCACGAGAATCTTGCAAATCATCTTGCCCAGCTGCGTGGGGACGAGCTGCTTGTTCGAGCGCGTCACGTAGTAGCGGTCGAGCAGCACGGAGATAATCGGCGCGTAGGTCGAGGGGCGGCCGATGCCCTTCTCCTCAAGCGTGCGGACGATTGATGCGTCGGTGTAGCGGGCAGGGCCCTGCGTGAAATGCTGCTCGGGATAGAACTGGTGCGCGGAGTCGAGCACCTCGTCCTTTTTGAGCGCGGGAACGGAGCCGGTCACGTCCTCCTTTGAGGAGAGCAGCGAAATCACGCGGTAGAAGCCCTTTTCCACCAGCTTGCTTGCCGACGTCCTGAACAGCGCGTCGCCCGCCGTGATGTCAACGCTCGTGGTGCGCGTCTTGGCGTTCGCCATCTGGCAGGAGACGAATTTCTCCCAAATCAGCGTGTAGAGGCGCAGCTGGTCGCGCGAGAGGTATTCCTTGACGCTCGCGGGCGTGTAGCTCGCGTAGGTGGGGCGGATGCATTCGTGCGCGTCCTGCGCGCCCTTGCCCACCGCGTACTCAATCGGCTTTTCGGGCAGGTCGCCCGGGTAGTTCTTGCCAATCCAGTCGCGCACCTCGTCCAGCGCCGTCTGCGCGATGCGCACGGAGTCGGTACGCATATAGGTAATCAGGCCGATGCGGTTCTCGCCCATCGGGATGCCCTCGTAGAGCTGCTGCGCAATCTGCATCGTCTTGCGCGAGGTGAAGCCGAGCCGGTTCGCCGCCGCCTGCTGCATCTTTGACGTGGTGAACGGCGGCTTGGGGCGCACGGTCTTCTCGGTCGCCTTCACCTCGCTCACCCGGCACTCGGAATGCTCAATCTCTTTGATGATGTCGTTGACGGCCTGCTCGCTCTTCAAATCGACCTTTGCGCCCTTGTACTGCACGAGCTGCGCGGTGAACGTGGACTTGCCCTTGGAAAAGTCGGCCTCCAGCGTCCAGTACTCGTCGGGGATGAAGTCCTCCACTTCCCGCTCGCGCTCACAGATGAGGCGGAGGGCGACGGACTGCACGCGGCCGGCGGAAAGCCCGTTCTTCACTTTCTTCCACAAAAGCGGGCTGAGGTTGTAGCCGACGAGCCGGTCGAGCACGCGGCGCGCTTTCTGCGCGTTCACCTTGCTCTCGTCAATCGTCCCCGGATGCTTGACCGCCTCCTGGATGGCGACGGGCGTAATCTCGTTGAACACGATGCGCCTGATGTCCGCGTCGGTCTTGTCCCGAAGCGCGTTGTGCAGGTGCCAGGCAATCGCCTCGCCCTCGCGGTCGTTATCGGACGCGAGCAGGACGTTCGTGCTTTTCTTTGCGTCACGCTGCAATTCTTTGAGCAGCTTTGCCCGCCCGCGCACGGTGATGTACTCCGGCTGGAACTGGTCTTCAATGTTGATGGCCATGCGGCTTTTGGGCAGGTCGATGAGATGCCCCATCGATGCCTTGACCGTGTAGCCCGGCCCGAGATATTTTTCAATCGTGGTTGCCTTTGCGGGGGATTCCACAATGACGAGCGTCTGCTCGTTCGATTCCGGCTTCGTTTTTGCCTTTGCCATATCTTCCTCTAAAACAATGTACTCTGTCCGTCGTCCCGGTTGCCGCACCCCGGCGCGTCCGCGCGGCACGACTGATAGTCCGCATACCCCGCGATGACCGGCGCGCCGTCGTCACGATACCGCTGCACGGACTGCGCGAGTTTGTGCGCGACGTTCTTGCCGCGCACCGCCTGCATCCGCAACTGCCTGATGGCTTCCTGCTCCACCAGCCGTGCGTCATCGGAAAAGCATTCCGCGTGAAGCAAGACATCGCGCCCGTACTCAAGCGCGAACTCCGCCGTGATGAGCGCGCCACTGCCCGCCGGCGCCTGCATGACCACCGTTGCCGACGAGAGCGCGGCAACAATCCGGTTGCGCTGCACAAAGCGGAACGCCTGCGCGCCCGTTCCCGGCGCGTATTCGCTCAACAACACGCCGCCTTTTTCCAGCAGGCGCTGCGCCAGTTTTTTGTGCGCGGACGGCGTTATGGTGTCAATCCCGCAGGGCAGGACGGCGGCAGTCTGTCCGCGCGCGCTCAACAGGCATCCTTTGTGCGCATGGCCGTCGATGCCATAGGCAAGCCCGCTCACCACCGTACACCCGTCATCCGCCGCGTCGCGAGCAAACGTCTCGGTTGCCTTGCGTGCGCTGACGGTCGCACGGCGTGTGCCCACCACGGATACGCACGGATTTTTCAAGCAGTCCACGTTCCCGCGGTAGAACAGCAGGTACGGCGGGTCTGCCATCTCGCGCAGCAGGGCGGGGAAATCCGCCGAATCCCATGCCGTCCAACGGATACCCAGCGCGTCGAGCACCCGGGCCTCTCGCTGCGCTTGCGCAAGACGTTCCGCGCCGTTCCAAGTCGCCCGCCGAATCACGCGGCGGACAACGCGCGAAATATCTTCTATTGAATATAGAGCAAATGACGCGCTGCCGTCAAGATTATTTTGTAAAACAGTCTTTTCTTTTGTGGTCAAGAACGTCGCGCCCGCAAGCATCAGGCGCAACAGCACGTCATCGCCCTGCATCGGCTACTGCGTGTAGGCGGCATCGAGCACGGTCTTCTTGTTCTGCTCGGCGAGCGACTTGCGCTTTTCGTCCTTGGTAAGCGAGATAATCCGGTCATACTGGGCGACCGCTTTGTCGAACTCATACGTGCGGTAGTAGGCCTCGGCAAGGCGGAACATGGCATCGGTGTTGCGCTTTTCGATTTCCAGCGCGGCTTCGAGATGCCCGATTGCCTTTTCCGGCTCGTCAAGATAGGCAAGGTAGATGACCGCCACGCCGTAGAGCGCGCGCACATAGCGCGGGTCGATTTCGATGGCGCGCAGGTACGCGCTTTCCGCTAATTTGAGGTAGTTGTATTTCTTCTCGGTTGAGCCGGTCGCATCGTAGTCCAGCGCGGAAGCCGCCATGTAGCCCGCGCTCACGCCGACCCAGTAGAACAGGTTTTGGTTGTCGGGATAGAACGAAATCGCTTTTTGGAACGCCTGCAATGCCTCGCCGTACATCTTGTTGTCGAGGTAGCGCGTGCCGAGCATCTTGTACCAGATGCCGACCTGCGCCTGCGCCAGCTGCACGTCGGCGACGCGGTCCTGGTATTTTTTGATGGCTTCGCGCAGCTGGTCGATGGTCGTGGGGCTGGCGACCCCCTCCTCCATCTTCTGCATACGAACAATCGTCTTGGAAGATTTCGCGCAGCCGCACAATGTCAGCACCGCGAACGCGACGACGGCAATCATCTGTTTCGCCCTATTCATTCCATCCTCCCTTTGCGTGACCCGGGAAATACTCCCGATGTCCTTCCCGCAGCTGACGGTTGTCAACGTGCGTGTAGATTGTCGTCGTCGCCAAATCCGCGTGACCGAGCAGTTCCTGCACGGAGCGCAGGTCAGCGCCGCCGGCAAGCAGATGTGTCGCAAACGAATGGCGCAGCGTATGCACTTTCGCGCTCACGCCGCTTAATGCCTCCAGTTCCTGGAAACGCTTCCAGATTCCCTTGCGGCTCATCGGCTCGCCCCGGTAGTTGACGAAAACTTCGGCAACTGCCCGCCGCCCCACCAGCAGCGGGCGCACCTCGTCAAGATACGCCGCCAGGCGGTCGCGCGCGGCAACACCGAACGGAATCATCCGCTCTTTGTCGCCTTTGCCGTACACCGTGATGATGCGCTCGTGCAGATGCACGTTCTCCACCAACAGGTGCGCCGCCTCGCTGATGCGCAGACCGCACGAATATATCAGCTCGAACAGCGCGCGGTCACGGATACCGAGCGGCTTGCTCACGTCAATCGCCGCAAGCAGCGCGTCCACCTGCTCCACGGACAGCACTTTGGGAAGCGTGCGCGGCTGGCTCGGCTTGTCAAGCTCTTTTGCCAGGTTCTCGCGCCACAGTCCCTGCCGCACCAAAAACGACCCGAACGCGCGCAGACCGGCAATATCCTTCGCAATCGTCAGCGCGTCGCACCCGTTCTGCTTGCGCCACACGAAAAATCCCAGCAAATCCTGCGCAGTAATGTCACGCACATCGCGCTGTCTGTCATCGCACCACTGCATGAACTGCCGCGCCGTCGTCTCGTAGGTCTGCGCGGAAAGCTCCGCGAGCCGCTCCACCGCCACCAAGTCGGTGTAGAACTGCGCGGAAAGCCAGTCATCAGCCATTACTTCAATTTTATCGTGCGGGAAAGCCCGTCCAGCCGCCAGCACGCCGGTTTTTCCAAGTCGTCGTCGGAATAATCCGCTGCCGTCCGCAGCCCGGAAGCCGCCGCACGGTTCATGTCATGCCCGAGCGTCGAACCGTTTTTTGCCGCGCTTCCTGCCGTTGCCGAAGGCATTGTCTGAGCGACGGGTGCAGACCGCTTTGCGGGCGAGACGAATTCGCCGAACAAGTCAAGGCTCTCCTGCTTCGCGCCGTCAATGGGTTTCTTCGGATTCAGAATGCTCTCGAACGCATCGAAACCAATCACATTGTCACCAGACTCCGCTGCCACAGGTGCGGGAGTTTCCGCAACCGCAGGCTCTTCTGCCGCCGGTGCGACGCCGCCTTTCTCGCCGCTGCGGTTGAATCCCGTCGCGATGACCGTAACGCTTACCTTGTCGCCCATGTCGGGGTCGATGACTTGTCCCCAGAAAATATTTACCTCGGGGTCTGCGCTCGCCGTGACGATGTTCGCAATCTCCTCCGTCTCGGAAAGCGCGAGGTCTTCGCTTGAGCAGATGTTAACGAGGATATTCTTCGCGCCGTCGATGTGCGAATCTTCAAGCAGTTTATTGTTGATTGCGTTCGTCGCCGCATCCACCGCGCGGTTGTCGCCCTCGCCTTCGCCCACGCCGAGGATTGCGTCGCCCTGGTTCTTCATGGCAGTCATCACGTCCGCAAAGTCCGTGTTCACCTCGCCGGACTGCGTGATGATGCTTGAAATGCCCTGCACGCCCTGCCGCAGCACGTCGTCCGCAAGCAAGAAAGCCTGACGAATGGGCAATTTTTTGTCCACGATTTTAAGCAGCTGCTGGTTCGGAATGACGATAAGCGAATCGACTTCCTCATGCAACTTGCGGATGCCCTCCTCCGCCTGCTGCATACGCACTTTGCCCTCAAAGGCAAAGGGCATCGTCACCACGCCCACGGTGAGCGCGCCCAGTTCACGGGCAATATGCGCGACAATCGGCGCGGAACCAGTTCCCGTACCGCCGCCCATGCCCGCCGTGACAAAGACCATGTTCGCGCCCTTGAGGATATTCTTAATCGTCTCGGTATCCTCTTGCGCCGCCTGCTCGCCCACCACGGGCTTACCGCCCGCACCAAGTCCGCCGGTCACCTTCTGACCAATCTGGATGCGGTTCGGAGCCTTTGACCTGCTCAGAGCCTGCAAATCGGTATTCAGAACGATGAAATCGACGTTCTGAAGGTGCGCGTCAATCATGCGGTTGACCGCGTTGCTCCCGCCGCCACCGCACCCGATGACTTTGATGACCGTCGGGTTCGCGTCATTCAGCGCGTTACCCGCATTGTTTTCCACTTTAAATTCAAGCATAGAACCTCCCGCCCACACGCTTTTTAGAAAAACGATTTTTTGATTTTTTGCCACAGGCTGTCGCCCGCGTCTCTGTCCCGCTCCGATTCGCGATGCCGCCGGTCCTTCCGGCTTTTCGTCTGCACCAAATTCCGGTTCGCCACGACGAGTCCGACCGCCGTCGCATATTCCGGCTGCCGGTACTCCTCCTCAATGCCGCCCCAGTTGCCCGGAACGCCCAGCCGCACGGACGACGTACCGAACACCCGCTCGGCAAGCTCGACCGCACCCTCAATCTGCGCGCCGCCGCCAGTCAGAATGATACTGCCCATGAGCTGCCCCACGCTGATACGCCGCACGACCGCATCGCGCACCATCATGAAGATTTCTTCCATGCGCGGCATGATAATCTCGCACAGTTCCTTGCGGTCAATCTGCTCCGGCTCGCGCCCGGCAAGCCCGGGAATGAGCACTTCGTCATTGCGCTCAAGCGCGAGCGGCAGCCAGCAGCAGCCGCTTTCGATTTTTATCTTCTCCGCCGTCGCCGTCGCGATGCCCTTGACAATAGAAATATCGTTGGTCACGGCATTGCCGCCGAGCGGGATTGATGCCGTACAAATGGGCGCGTCCTTGAGAATCACGAGGATGTCGGTCATGCTGCCGCCCACGTCAATCAGAATCGAACCAAGCTCACGCTCGTCCTCGCCCACCACGACCTGCGTACAGGCGAGCGACTTGAGCATCACGCGGTCAAGCTGATAGCCCGCGCGCTCCACGCACTGCGTAATGTTCTGGATTGCCGTGCGTGAAGCCGTGACGATGTGCACTTCCGCCTCAAGACGGACGGCAATCATGTGGATGGGGTCTTTGTAGCCCGGCACGCCGTCCACGATGTAGTCCTGCGGAATAACGTGGAGCATCTTCCGGTCCATCGGAATTTGAATGGCGTTTGCCGCCTCAAGCACGCGATTCACGTCGGACTCATTTATCTCGCGGTTATTTTTTCCGTGCGCGGACACAGCGACCAGTCCTTTCGAGTTCATGCCCTCAATCTGCGCGCCGCCGATACCCGTCACGCAGGAGATGACCTCATAACCGGCCTTCTGCTCCGCCGCCTCCACCGCCTGCTTGATGCATTCGATGGTCGCCTCAATGTTGACGATGACACCGTTGCGCAGTCCCGTTGACGAACGCTTTGCCACGCCGATAATCTCAACGCCGCCATCATGCACCTCCGCAATGACCACGCGGATAAAACTCGTGCCGATGTCAAGACCGACGATTATATCACTCAAGCCCATATCCTCCGCCGGAAGTCTGACGCGGATAGTACACCACCGAACCGTACCGCAAGTCGATTGCGGACACGTCCTTTTCCAGCGTGTTTACCACGTCAAGCATTACCATCATATATTGTAATGCTTCTTCGTTCAATTGTCTATCGACTAGCACGCGCGTCTGACTGTGCAACGGATAGAGAACCAGCTCGTAGTTGCCGTATTCCTTAGGAACGACGTGGATTTCCGACACGCCCGCAAAATACTGCTGCGAGCGCGAACGGATGTCGCTTATCTGATTGATGAGGCCGCGGAAGTGCGCGGGAATCCGCATCCCCTCGGGGATGTGTTCCACGGGAATGCCCGATATGAGCGGCAACGAAAGATGCGCCGTCGCGGCCGACGGCGGAAACAGCACGCCGTTCTTGTCAACCTGCACGAGCACCGTTCGGTCACCCTGCACCGCGAACATCATGGCGACCGGCACGCGCTCCTTCACCGTGATGAACACGCGGTCAGGAAACCGTTTGACCACCTGCACTTCTTCCACGCCCGCCACCGAACTGACGAGCGAGCGCGTGACATTCGCGTTAAAGCGCATCCAGTTTTTCTGCACGACAGGCGCGACCACTGCCGTCATGTCTTTTTCCGTATACCCGTTCAGCCCGCGCCATACGATGCGCACCGGGTTCATACACGGCACGACGAACAAATAGATGACTGCCTCGGAAACCAAAAGCAGGCACAGCACACACAGAATTATCGGTATCGCGCGCGACTTTTGCGCTTTCTTTGCCTTCTGCTTCGGGGAAGCCGCCTCCAAGTTCTCAAAGCCGCGGAAGATACTGTCACTCATATATCACTCCGATATCGCCAGGATTTCGTTCCGAATGCCCGGACCGGGACGTATTGATGAGGAAGCCGCACATCGCCAGCGTGAAGATAATCGACGAACCGCCCGAAGAAAAGAACGGCAGCGGAATGCCCGTGGTGGGAAGCACCCCGCCCACCACCGCGATGTTTACGAGCGACTGCAACACAATCGTTGCCGTAAAGCCGAAGCTCGCCAACGCACCAAAGCGGTCGTCACACGTCAGCGCGCACGTGAACGCCCGCCATGCAAAGAGCGCGAGCAGCGCGAAATACAGCACCACGCCGACCAGGCCCATCGCCTCTGTCCACCCCGCGAACACATAGTCGCTCTGCACCTCGGGAATGGCATTGATGCGCGTCAGCCCCGTGCCGATACCCTGCCCCCAAAACCTGCCCGCGCTGATGGCGCGATTCGCCGCCATCGTCTGATAGTTTATCGTCTGCACGTAACTTTCCGGGCGAATATACCCGAGGATGCGGTCCATGCGGTACGGCTTGAGCAGCACCATCAGCGAGACCGCCGGAAGGGCAAGGCATGAGAACGGGATGACCCATGACAACTTCGCGCCGCTGACGAAAAACAGCAACACCCCGATGAGGAACACGAACAACCCCGTCGAAAAATCCTGCTGCGCGAACACCACGCCCGAGAACACGAGCAGCCCGAAGAACGCGGGAAACACCGACTCATCCTCGTCTGAAACGGCGTGCTGCTGTTTGTCGAAGAAATTGGCAAGAAAAAGCACGAGCGCGAATTTTATCGCCTCCGACGGCTGGAACGTGGAGAAATACGGAATGCGCAGCCACCGCCGTGCGCCGTTACGCTCCACGCCGATACCGGGAACGAACGTGAACAGGCATAGCACAATCGAGCCGAACACAATCACCGGCAGCATCCGACGCAGGGCATCCAATTTGACAGATGCGAAAAAAAAGAGTGCGACAAATCCCACCACCGAGCTGATAAGCTGCCGTTCCACAAAATGCAGAGAGTTGCCGAACGCACGTTGACCAAAGCCGCTTGAACAGATATACAGCGTCGCAAGCCCAATGCCCCACAAAAGCAGAATCATGACGATGAGCGCAGTATCGGCCTTTTTATATGTCTCAATCGGCCGTTCGGCGAAAAACATAAAGCGGCTCACGCACACGCCTCCACCGATTGTCCCGTTAGCAACGGAACAAGTCGTTCAAGCCCGATACCATGTGAACCTTTCAAGAGGATAAGGTCACCTGGCTGCACGACCGCGTTGATATTCCGCGCGACCGCCGCAAGTGCATCGTCACCATATTCAGTGACATAATCACACGTGATACTGCCAACGCGCACTGCCTCATCGTATGCAGAACGCATCTCCGCACCCACAAATATCGCCATATCAGCATCAGAACGCGCAATCATTTCGCCAATCCGCTTGTGTGCCGCACAGGAAGCATCGCCCAACTCAAGCATATCGCCCAAAATAAAATATTTTTTGCCTTGAATTTGCACGTCAGTACAGAACGCAATCGCCTTTTCCATAGAATCGGGATTGGCGTTGTAGCAGTCCGCAAGAATTGTCACCCCGTTTGCCGCGCGGACAATGCGACTCCGCGCCCCGAGCGGGCGCACGCTTTCTATGCCCGCTTTCATCTGCACAGCCGACACTCCCAGCGCACGGGCAAGCGCGATTGCGGCAAGCGCATTCAGAGCGTTATACGTGCCGGGCAACGGCAGACGCATTTCCGTGTCGTCCACGCACAGCGTCGTGCCATCAAGCCCGTCATCATGCAGAATGCGTATGCCAGATGTCACACCGTCCGTTCCGTAGCGCACGACAGTCCCTTTCACGCCGTCGGCAAGGAAATCAGCGAAATCATCCTGCGCAGGAATGACCGCCACGCCATCCGTACCTACGTGGGCAAAGATTTGTTTTTTTTCGTCAGCGATTGCCTGCCGACTCCCGAGCAGTCCGACGTGCGCAGTTCCGATGTTCGTCACAATCGCAAAGTTCGGTTTAAGCACCGCCGCAAGTTCAGCAATCTCACCCCTGCGGTTCATACCCATCTCAAATAAGCCGACCTCATGCTCGGGTCGGATAGCAAACACGCTCAGCGGCAATCCCGTCTCCGAATTCAGATTGCCCTCGTTCGTGACGACCTTGTATTTCTGCCGCAACAACGCAACCGCGATTTCTTTGGTCGTCGTCTTTCCGCTCGACCCTGTTACTGCACATTTGATAAGCCGGGGAAACTGCGCCACATACGCGGCGGCGGCATCCTGCAATGCGCGCAGTGTATGCTCCACCACAACAAATGCGACCGCCGGATGCTCCTGCGCAAGCCGTTCATATAATGCCCCATCCCGTTGATACGCGCCACGTGCCACAAAAACCACGCTTGCGCCGTTCGCAAGCCCCTGTGGAATGTAGGCATGACCGTCTTGTTTTTCGCCGACAAGCGGCACAAAAAGCGTGTCCTCGACCACATTCCTGCTATCGGTCGCCACACTCGTAAAGAAAATTGCATTCGCTCTTTTCGCCGTACCGACAAGCGAACCACGAACTGCCGCAAGCAAGCGTTCGCCATCTAAAAGAGCATTATTTTCGTTTTTTTGCGTCGTTTCGCTCATTTCGTGCTGCCCTTAATTTCCACGCGCACAATGTCATCCGTGTTTGCCTTGCGCATACCCAGTTCATTTTCTGCAATGCGTTCTATGCGGTCGGAACTGGAAAGCATGCTTATGTCCGAAATCAACTTTTTGTTCCGCTCCACCAGCTCCACCTGCTTTGCCTCAAGCGCGCGCACTTCTGACCTAAGCCGCGCGTATCGCTGCGCCTGTACGACGTCAATAATCAAAAGAGCGGGAATGGCGGCGGCCGCAAGATAAACGAGCAACTTGTTCCTCATGTTTCGTACTTTCAGTTTGTTCATCATTTCTTGCAGCCGACCCGACTACACTCCCTTATATTCCGCGCGATGCAATTCCGTCGCATCGCGTAACTTCCGTATGACCCGCAGTTTTGCGCTTCGGCTAGGAGGGTTCTCCCGAACCTCTCTAGCCGACGGCTCAACCGGCTTCCTTGTCAACACGTTCGCACACGGCGTTCCGCCACAGGCGCAGGCTGCTCGTTCAGGCGGGCACACGCACTGCTGACCAAGGTTGCGAAAATACCGCTTGACGATGCGGTCTTCAAGCGAATGAAACGTAATCACGCCCATTTTTCCGCCCGGTTGCAGGACGGAGAACGCATCGTGCAGTGCCGTCGGCAAACGTTCCAGCTCGCCGTTCACCGCGATGCGCAACGCCTGAAACGTCCGCGTCGCCGGGTGAATCGCACCATGCCGATACGCCGCTGGCACAGCATTCCAAACAACCTCTGCCAGCGCTTTTGAAGAAGCGATACGCCCTCCCGCCCTCGCTTCTACAATCGCACGGGCAATACGCCTGCTGTACTTTTCGTCGCTGTACGCATACAGCATATCCGCAAGCACATCCTCGCGGGTGTCATTCACCACATCCGCCGCGCTCACGCCCTTCCCCGTATCCAACCTCATATCCAAAGGCTCGTCATACCGAAACGAGAAGCCCCTCCCTGACTTCTCGTAATGGTACACGCTGATACCCAAATCGAACAGCACTATGTGCGGTCGCTCCGCATCGGCAGGAAACTCACGATAAAAATCGCTGAACCAGCCGTTGTAGAATCGCACACGCTCCCCGAACCGCGCAAGCCGCTCGCGCGCACGGGATTGAATCGCGCCGTCTGCGTCCACCCCGATGACACGTAATGCCGAAAACGCCGACAGAAACGCCTCCGTATGACCGCCTTCTCCCAAAGTCGAATCAACCATCAGCGCACTCTGCTCAAACGCCTCCCCCACCGGCGAAAGCCATTCCATGCATTCCCGTAAGAGCACCGGCGTATGGACGATTTCCACACCGCTCCCCCAAACATCGGCAGAAGCCGACTAGAAATTCACCCCCGCCAACAACTCAGCAGCAGCGGCAATATCCGGCTCAAAGCCCTCCACATTCTTGCGGTATTCCTCCGCGTCCCACAGCTCCACGTACCGGTCCACGCCGATAATCACGCAGTCTTTGGTCAGCCCCGCATACTCGCGAAGAATCTGAGGAACCGAAATACGACCCGCCTTGTCAAACTCCACCACCTGCGCCATACCGAGCAGACGGTCTCGCAACATTCGTCCCTGCCGAGAGAACAACGACGTGTTCTCCATCAGTTTCGTTTTCAGTTCGGTCCAATATTCGGGAGTGTAGAGCCACAGTGACCTGTCCAGCGACTTGGCGATGATGAGACTATCTTGCGTCAGCGCAGACCGCAACTTGGACGGAAACAAAATCCTCCCCTTTTCGTCCAGCGTGTTGCGGTACTCACCGATTAACAGTTCCATACCACTATTTTCCACTTACTCCCACATTTTCCCACTTACTTACATTTTACCCACAAATTCGATAAAGTCAAGCAGTTTCACGCCGATAATGAAAAAATTATGATACAAACTTACAACGAGAGCGACTTACACCGCACGCTCAAGCACCTGTACGCGCTCGAACACAACGGCAAGACCGAAGTTCCCGTCGGCAAGTGGATTTGCGACATCGTGACAGAAAACGGCGACGTAATAGAAATCCAAACCGCAAACATCTCCAAACTCACCCCCAAAACCAAAAGCCTCCTTGACGACGGCAGAAACGTAATGATTGTACACCCACTCGTCATCGAAAAAACGATAGAGACATACACGCCGGACGGCGCGCTCATTAGTCGCCGAAAAAGCCCCAAAAAGCAGACGATATACGCAATGCTACGCAGTTTGACCGGCATCTACCCCCTGCTGCTGCACGGCAATCTCACGCTCGAAGTGCTGTTCGTCACCATAACCGAACAGCGCAGAAAGACCGCTACGCCCGTGCGACTTGCAAACAAAAGCCGCCATTTCCCCAAAACATGGGTTCCGCAAGAAAAGAAACTCGAATCAATCATTCGGAAAGAACGCTACAAAACGAAAGCCGACTACATGGCACTCATTCCGCCTGCGCTCCCTCATGAATTCACTATCCCGAACCTACAAAAAGCGATTTTTTCAAAACTGCAAGAAGACAAGACAAACAAAAATTCTTGCACTGCCGCCGCAAATCAAGCCCGCCTTTTACTATGGCTTTTTACGCGCATGGATTTAGTAGAAAAATGCGGCAAACAAGGCAGATGCATCCTGTACAGAACGAAATAAACTTTCAACAGCGATTGCGCAAAAAAAAGACCGCTCTCTCAGCGGTCATAAAAAAAACAGTCCGCACAGGCGGACTGTCGTAACAGAGTTTGTCTGCTTATTCCGACAAAAGCCGAAACAGGCAACTACTACCAGTCATCACGCATATCGTCTTCGTCACGATTCTCAATGTCGTACAAATCCGTAACAGCACGCAAATCGTCGAAGTACAGATAATATGAACCACGTGCGAGCATCGGATTACAGTCAATCCTAAAGCCGACGATACGCAGTCCCGGACGAGAGCCGTTGTACGCGCTCTGCTGAATGATACCATGCTCTCCATCGGGAGTCGGCGGAACGGCAACCGTCATGCGCTTCCATCCGCTGAATGCAAGCGACCCCATGTACAACTCAAAGTTGTTTCCAAAATAGTCCTGCACCAACAGCGTCAGATTGTGGTCCATATTACGACCGACAACCCACACGGAAACAGTCTTCGTCACGCCCTCAATCGGAATAGGGCGCGTAGAGCGCACGAAGAACGAGTTGACACCACGGCGGAAGAACTCAACTTTCACGCCAAGCACCTTGGTATCAACCGCTTCTTCATCGCCCTTCACCGGCTCTTTTGCGGCAGGCGCGCCGTCAAACAGCCGCGCGGAAATAACGCCGTAATCGGGGGAAATGGACGCATTCCATGCCCCTTCCAACTCAAAACGGTCTACAGAAACCTCACGCAATGCCTGACGAGCAGAATCGTTTCCCATAACCGT
>JAFLSP010000310.1 GCA_022510885.1 Treponema sp.
ACGCGGACGGCCTGATTGACGGCAAGCCGCCGCTCAACGCCGCGCAGGTGGCGGAGCGGGAGGCGATGCTCGCGCAGGAACGGAAGATGGCGTAGGGACTGCCCACCACACCGGCAAAGGTTGCTTTGACCCTGCACCAATCTTTCCAGGGACAGATTTTCTCATAGTCTGCCGCTTTCCCAGATTCCGCCGTAAAAATCTGCTCTGTTGCTGAAATCAGCACCATGTCTGTGCAAAAAAACACTTGCCGTTTTTGCAGAATTGAGTAGAATAGAAGTATGAACGCAGAAGAATTCTATAAGCATATTTTGTCGGACTCCGCTTTGGGCGCGGCGTTTGAGGATGCCATTGACAACGGCACTTTGTCAGACTTTCTGAGCGCGAACGGCTGTACCGCCAGCGCGGACGAGCTTACGGCGTACATCGCGGAGCATTCCTGAAAGCCGCGTCGGTGTCTGCCGTATAGGCTGGCAGCGGGATAAAAAAAATCCTGCCACATATTGTGGCAGGACGTTCCGTCGTTTCGCATCCCCGTCGCTTGGGCAGGAATGCAGATGCGGGTGCTTACTTGAACCGTGTGCCGAGCGACACGGCAACGCCGCTCGACGGTCCGAACGCGAAGCGTGCGTCGGCGAACAGTCCGACCCGCTCGCTCACGTTGAACAGCACGCCCAGGCCTGCGCCCAGTTCAAAATTGACGGCGTGGCTGTCAGCACTAGAGGCTGACGACCATTTAAGTAAGATTGGCAGCCCCATACCGACGTGCGCGAAGGGAACGATGCTTGAGTCCGGAATGGGCACGTACCATACGAGGTCTGCGCGTGGAATGATGCAGCCTTCTTTGCCCCCGTCGCTAAAGCCGAGTCCCAGACTTGCTTCAACCGCAAGTCCTTTTAAGAAGAAGTTGTCGTTGTTCGGCATGAGCATCATACCGACGGTCGGCGTTAGTACGAGCAGGCTCGTGTCCTGGTCCGAGTTAAATGACATGCCTCCAAAAGAGGTTGTCCAACTGTCCGTCCTGCTCTCCCTGCCCACCGAGAGTTTGCCATAGAACCTGCTGCCGTCAAAGCCGTTTGCGGTTTTTGTCTCCTGCGCGAATACTGCGGCGGTGCATACCAGTGCTGCCATAGCCGCGACCAAAGTTTTCTTGTACATATCTGTACCTCCAAGTTTCACTATACCAGTGAATGCCCCCCCCCCTAGTCAAGGGGTTTTTGAACTTTTTTTGCTTTTTTTCTCTTTCCTGCCGCCGTAAATCCCTCCGATTGCACAAGCGGGGGAAAATCGCTATA
>JAFLSP010000311.1 GCA_022510885.1 Treponema sp.
CCCGCAATGCGCTAGCGCAGCATGGACGGCGTGGCAAAGCGGTAGCCCTGCGCCGCCAGGTGCGGGTACAGCTCCGCGAGCAGGGCGGGAAGAATCGCGACGCTCTTGTCCACATGGCCGATGACGATGGCGACCCCGTGCGCGTTCGCGTAGGCGAGCGTCTCGTACAGCCGCGCGAGCATCTTGTCGCGGTCGATGTCGTTGTCGATGTAAGGGCCCGCCTTCTCGAAAATCGCCATGCCGCGCTCGCGCGCCGCCTGCGGCGCCTTCGTCTCGGCGGTCGTGCGCGAGTCGAGGAAGTAGATGCCGCGCTCGGCGCACACGTCCAGCACCGTGCCGATGCGCACGAGGTCCGCCGTGATGAGCGACCCCTCATGGTTGTTCAGCCCCACGATGCCCGGCCCCAGCTCCGCGAGGTTCTCCCGGATGACGGCGGCAATCTCCGCGCCGCCCATCGTCGCCGTGACCGCGCCCGCACCGGGGTTGAGCCGAAGGTTCATCGCCTGCATGGGCTGATGCAGAATCGCCTCCTTCCCCGCCTCCCTGACGACATCCGCGCAGGCGCGCGACTGCGGCAGGCGCGGCAGCACCGCGACCGTCAGCGGAAAAGGCAGCGCGACGTACTTGCGCACGTTCTCCGCCGACCGCCCCGCGTCGTCAATCACGAACACGAGCGTCGCCCCGTTCTTCGCCGGGGGAATGTCAAACGACGGCTTGGACGGCCTGCGCGCCGTATGCTCCCCGTCACGGGGACGCGCCATCGCGACCTGCTGCTGTGCTTCCGCGGAACGGTGCGCCGCCGCTGATTGCGTCACAGGATTCTGCCGTTGCGCAGGACTCGCTTGCGGCGGCACGTCCTGCTTCGGCGCGCCCGCCGAGACCGACTGCTGCCGCGCATCCTGCTGTCGTACCGACGGCGTTATCCACTCCCCCTCCGCCGATGACGCTTGCCCCGCACCTGTCTGCCGACTTGAAGATTGCCGGTACGTCGCCGCGTCCTGCGTCTGCGGAACAACCGCGGGCGACCTCGTTTCGCCTTGCGCCGTCTGCGCCGGAACGGAAACGCGATTTGCCCCCTCCGCCCGCGCGGACATCACCACGCTCATCGAGAGGCTCGCCGCGCACAGCAGCACAATCAGCCCGGAAAGCACATACACCTTCCGCGCCGAAAGCCGCACCTTCGGCTTCCTCGCCCTGCGCTTCCCGCCCGAGCGTGCCGTCTTCCCCGTCTGTTTCCGCGCCCCGCGCTTCCTTTCCGTTGCCATCGCCCCATTCTACCACGCG
>JAFLSP010000312.1 GCA_022510885.1 Treponema sp.
CTCCTGCCGCCGATGCCTGCTTTCCGCACGATGCGAATACCATCGTTCCTGCCGCAAGCAGCGCGACCGCTGATTTTCTGATAGCTTTCATATAGTTTCTCCTCCGCGTTTTAGCCGCAAGCGCGAGCGCCGCAAAAAGTGCCGACAATCTTCTCATGCCGCCTCCTAGTCGTCCACGCGGAGCGTGTTCACGAACTGCTTTGTCTGCTCGTAGGTGGCGTTCCAGAACCGCCGCTCGCCGTCAAGCGCGCGCATCGCCGCCATCTCCTCGTCATTCAGCGAAAAGTCGAAGATGCTGATGTTCTCCTTGATGTGGTCGGGATTCTTTGAGCCGGGGATTGTCGAGAATCCTTCCTGAATGTGCCAGCGCAGGATGATTTGCGCGTTCGTCTTTCCGTGCGCCTCGCCGATTGCGCGGATGGTGCTGTCGGAAAGCAGACCCGAGTCGCCGTGTCCGAGCGGAAACCAGCCCTCGATGGTGATGCCGTGCGCCGCCGCCTTCTCGCGGAAGGCCTTTCTCTGCGCGTAGGGATGCATCTCAATCTGCGCCACGTGCGGCTTGATGATGGCCGCCTCCATAATCATGTCGAACGGCTCGTCGTCCACGTCAAAGTTCGAGATGCCGAGCGCGCGGATTTTTCCCGCCTCGTATGCCCTCTCCATTTCCTTCCACGCGCCCACGAAGTCGCCCGCCGGCTGGTGCACGTACAGCAGGTCGATGTAGTCAATCTGAAGCCGCGAAAGCATTTTGTCAATCGCCTCAGCCGTGATTCCCTCGCCGTACTCGCTCGGCCAGAGCTTGCTCGTAATCCAGATTTCGCTCCGCGCGACACCGCTCTCCTCGCAGAACTGCCTGACCGCCCGACCCACGCCGCGCTCGTCGTAGTAGGCGTGCGCCGTGTCGATGTGCCGGTAGCCGTCGCGGAGCGCGGTCAGCGTCGATTCGTAGCACACCTCGTCAGACGGCTGCGCGTAGGTGCCAAGCCCGAACTGCGGCATCCGAACGCCGTTTGACAGCGTGATGAATGGAACGCCCGCAGCCCCAGTGTTCTCCGCCTCCGCAGTGTTCTGCGCAGAGGACGCGCCGCTTTTCGCCGCGCTCTTTGCGTTATTGCAGCCTGCCAGCATGAGCGCGGCGGAGGCTGATAAAATCAATGCGACTGTCTTTTTCATATTTTCTCCCTCAATCTGATTTGCCGCCGCGCAATCACAGCGCGCCCATCACTTTGTGCGGAATGTACGGCTCCTCAAGGAACGCGACCTC
>JAFLSP010000313.1 GCA_022510885.1 Treponema sp.
AGCGAGGCGCGGTCCGCCGTGGACAAGTGGTACGCGGGGCTGGGGCTGTAGCGGAGCAATCGGGAACGGTCTCAAACGGCGTTTGAGGTGTTGCCGCAGTCCGGGAAACGGGTTAGAATTGTGGTTGGGGCGTTCGCGCGGCTGTGCGCCGGAGCGGCTTGAAATCGGGAGGTTCGGGTACTATGCGTGAGCGGGCAGAAACGCCTGGCAGGAAAAATCCATGCGTGGTTTGATAAGGGCCATACATATACTGCAAATCAAACGGTACGGATGAAGCCATGAAGAAAACCAGTTCCATGATTATCGCCGCCGCGCTGTTTGCCGGCATTTTCGCGCCCCTGCTCTTTGCGCAGGCGGATTTCCCCTCGCTTGAGCCGGCCTTTGTCTATGAGACGTCCTCGCCGTCGCTTTCGGGCGATGACGTGATTCGCGCGGGGCTGGCGTTCTCGCTGTGTCCGCCGGAATCCCCGCAGGGCACGGACGCGCTCGCCGCATACCGCAGGCTGGAGGCGGAAGTCCGCTCCGCGCCGTTCCAGAGCCTTCCCGAGACCGAGCGGGCGGAGCGCATCCTTGCGCTCATGTATGAGCGTGTCCTCACGCAGTACGAGGCCGACCAGACCGGCATCGCCACGATGCTCGCGGAGGGGCGGTACAACTGCGTGTCCGCGAGCGTGCTGTACTTCGCGCTCGCAAAGGCGGCGGGCATCGCCGTGGCGGGGCAGGAAACGCCCGACCATGCGTTCTGCACGGTCACGGTGGGCGGCAGGCGGATTGACGTGGAGACGACGAACCCCGGCGGCTTCAATCCCGGCACGAAGAAGGCGGTGGAGCAGACCGCGCGCGGCACGCGCTATTTCGTCGTGCCGAAGAAATACTATTCGGGGCGCAGGGAGGTGGGCGAGCGGAAATTCGTCAGCCTGGTGGGGCGCAACCTGGTCGCCGCGATGAACGAGAAGGACGACTTCGCGCGGGGCGTTCCGCTCTCCGCCGCGCGCATGGTGTTCGTGCGGGGCGCGGGCGTAAAGGACGAGGAGGACGTGCGCGCCGACTTCGACACGCTTGCGGGGAACTACGCCGTCGTCCTTGACCAGCGGCACGGGCAGTCCGAGCGCGCGCTTGACTGGCTTGATGCCGTGTCCGCGCGGTGGGGCTTGTCCGCCGCCCTTCAGAAGACCTACGACACGGTCGCCTACAACTGCGCGGTCAGCTCCATACAGGCGGGCGACTTTGCGCGGGCGCAGGCCGCGT
>JAFLSP010000314.1 GCA_022510885.1 Treponema sp.
GCCCGACGATACATCTTATTTATACAGCTCCACAAGCTTCTGCAAGTGCTCGAAGCGCGCCTTCGCCGCCTGCTCGTTCCTGTCGAACAGGATTTTTGCCCGCTCGGGGAACTTGCGTGTGAGCGCGGAGTAGCGCGTCTCGTTGTTCAGGAATGCCTGATACGTGCCGTCGCCCTCTTTTGACGTGAGCGTGAACGGATTCTTGCCCTCCGCCTTGAGCGCCGGGTTGAAGCTGAACAGGTTCCAGTAGCCGGACTTGACAGCCGCCTTCATCTCGTCCTGGCAGTGGTTCATGCCGCCCTTCACGCCGTGCAGCTCGCACGGAGCGTAGCCGATGATGAGCGACGGGCCGTTGTACGCCTCCGCCTCCTGAATGACCTTGAGAGCCTGCGCCGGGTTCGCGCCGAGCGCAATCTGCGCCACGTAGATGTAGCCGTAGCTCATCGCAATTGACGCGAGCGACTTCTTGCCCATCTCCTTGCCGGCCGCCGCAAACTGGCAGACCTCGCCGATGTTCGATGCCTTTGACGCCTGTCCGCCCGTGTTCGAGTACATCTCGGTGTCGAACACCATGACGTTGACGTTCTCGCCGGAAGCGAGCACGTGGTCAAGGCCGCCAAAGCCGATGTCGTAAGCCCAGCCGTCGCCGCCGAAAATCCACACGGACTTCTTGGACAGGTACGCCTTCTTCTCAAGAATCGGCTTCACGCAGTCGCACGGCACTTTCTCAAGCTCGGCGATGAGCGCGTCCGTGGCGGGCGCGTTCGCAAGCGTGTTGTCCTTCGTCTCGATGAATTTCGCGAACGCCTCTTTCAGACCGGCGGTCGCCTTGTCGCCGTCCACGATTTCCTGAATCTGCTCGATGAGGTTGTCGCGGATGAACTTCTGCCCGGCGTACATACCCAGGCCGTGCTCGGCGTTGTCCTCGAACAGCGAGTTCGCCCAAGCCGGTCCTTTCTTTGAGTTCTTGTTGACCACGTAGGGCGAGGTCGCCGCAGGTCCGCCCCAAATTGAGGAACAGCCCGTCGCGTTCGAGATGTACATGTGCTCGCCGAAAAGCTGCGTGATGAGGCGCGCATAGCTCGTCTCCGCGCAGCCCGCGCACGAGCCGGAGAATTCCAGCAGCGGCTGGTTGAACTGGCTTCCCTTGACGGTGCTGTCCGCAAAGCCGGAGTCCTCTTTCTTGCTGACGTTCGCCACCAAATAGTTCCATGCCGGCTGCTCGGAAAG
>JAFLSP010000315.1 GCA_022510885.1 Treponema sp.
CGACAGCGACGAGCGCATCTTCATTTTGCAGAAAGGTCACGCCGTCAGCACGACGATGGACATCGAGACACACGTGCGCGTAAGCGAGACGATTAAAAACGGCGAATTCTTCGGCACGAAAAGCGCACTCGGTCGTTTCCCACGTGAGGAAACCGTTTCCATTCTGGAAGATTCCGTCTGTGTCGCCATGACCGTGCCTGAATTCGAGACGTTGTTCGCGCCCAACAAGCAAGTCATCATGAAAATGCTGCGCGTGTTCTCCGGGCAACTGCGGCAGGTACACGGCAAAATCGAATCAATCCTGCACAAGGACTGCGAAATTAACCAAGCAACAGGAATGCTGTCCGTGGCGCAGGCATTCTTTGCCGACGAGCAGTATCGTTCCTGCTGTGACGTGTACCTCTCGTTCCTCAAACGCTATCCTGACCATCCCAGCAAACTCGACGTAGCGAAGCAATATGCGGACGCAAAACTAAAGGCTCAGACGCAGACGATACCGTATGCACCCGAGGAAAACGGCGATGACGCGCAGACGACCGATGCCGCGCTCAAGCAGTTCGACCTGCCCGCCTTCCAGCGGTTCGCAAAGACCTACGAGCCGGGGCAGGTGATTATCTGCGAGCACGAGCCGGGCGATTCGTTCTATCTAATCCAGCGCGGGCGCGTGCAGCTGGTCAAATGCGTGAACGGCATGAACAAGAACCTCGACATTCTGCGCCCCGGCGAGTTTTTCGGCGAGATGGCGATTCTCGACAACTCACCACGTTCGGCCACGTGCCTGGCGGTGGACACAGTGGAATGCCTCGAATTCAACAAAGCAAATTTCGAGATTCTGATGACGGGCAACCCGCAAATGGCGATAAAGCTACTCAAACTGTTCTGCAAGCGCATCTACGACCAGAAGCACCGCCTCAAAATCCTGACGATTGACGATATGCAGGCGCGCGTGGCGGAAGTGCTGGTGCTGCTTGAGGAAATGACACAAGGTGCGAAAAATTCCGACAAACGGCGCGTGGACACGACCATTAGCGACATCTCCCGTTGGGCAGGATTGCCGCCAGACGACATCCGCAGCGAAATCAACAAATTCGTCTCGCGCAAGAAAATCGAAGTGTACGACAACTACGTCATCCTCAACAGCCTTGCCGAGATGAAGCGGCTCGCAGCGAGCAGTCAGATTTCGCGCGATTAGTTTTTGCGGCAAACCGATTGACTGAAAAGCGG
>JAFLSP010000316.1 GCA_022510885.1 Treponema sp.
TCATACGCCGGAATCGAAACGGGGTCGATGTACTTGTTGGACGAGAGCGGGTTGGAGGCGAAGCGCACGATGACCATCTCCGCCGCGGGGTCGATGTAGATTGCCTGGCCGTGCACGCCGCGAGCCATGAACGCACCGTGCGCGTTGTTCGTAATCCACCACATATTGTGGTAACTCCAGCCGGCGAGTTTGGGGTAGCCGCTTCCCTCGAACGCCTCCTTGCTTCCGCCCGCGCTGACCGCCTTTGCCGCCGCCTCGGGGATGACCTGCTTTCCGCCGAGTTTGCCGCCCGAGCGAATCATCTCGCCGAACGCCGCCATGTCGCGCAGGTTCAGGCTGAGGCCGCCGCCCGCGAACGCGATTCCCGCGGGGTCTACTATATAATAGGCGTCGTATTTCGCGCCGAGCGGCTTCCAAATCAGTTCCGAGACCAGTTCCGCAAGCCCCTTGCCAGTCGCGCGGGAGATTATCCAGCCGAGCACTTCGGTGTTCACCGTGCGGTAGCCGAATTTCTCGCCCTGCTTCTGGCCTGCAATCCCCTTGACCGTGGGGATGTACTCGTAGTAACTTTTGGGGCCGCTATAGTTTGCGGGGCGGAACGGATTGCCCGCCGCGGAGAACTGCCACACGCCCGCGTTGGGGTCGTTGTAGTCCTCGCTGTAGTCAATCGCCGTGGTCATGTCCATCACCTCGCGCACCGTCGCGCCGTCAAAGCCCGAGCCTTTCAGCTCAGGCACGTATTCCGTGGCGGGCTTGGTGTCGTCGAGCCTGCCCTGCGCAACGAGAATCGCGCCCACCGTGCCCGCGAAGGACTTGCTCACCGACATCGCCGCGTGAACGCCGTCCTCCTTGAGCGCGCCCATGTATTTTTCGTAGACGATTTTTCCCTTGTGGACGATGATGATGCCGTCCGTGTAGTTGCGGTCGAGGAACTCCTGCCAGCCGATGGGCTTGTCCTCGTCCCATGGCGTGAAGGTGATGCCCTCGATGCCGGGATTGATTTTGGTCTTGAACTCGAAGTATTTTTCCTTGCGGGCGGGAACGTCGCGCGTGAGGTTGAACTCGCGCATGTGGCACACGCTGAAGCGCAGCGCGGGAAAGTTGAAGAACGAGCCGTCCGCCGCGGATACCGTCCTGTCCGCCGCCGGCGGAAAGCCCTGCATCCACCCCATCACGTTCGGGTCGGAAGCCTTTGCGTCAAGTTGCTGCGCTGATGCCGCCGA
>JAFLSP010000317.1 GCA_022510885.1 Treponema sp.
GGGGTACAATAGTATAGTAAAACTGCCGCTTCCCGCATGGAAGGAGGCGGCATGACAAACTTCACGGTCGGTCCAGTCCAGATGGACGAGGAGACGCGCAGAATCGGGAGCGAGCAGATTCCCTATTTCAGGACACAGGAATTCTCCGCGCTGATGAGGGAGAACGAGGCGCTCCTGCGCGCTCTCTTTGACGCGCCCGCTGATTCCCGCGCCATCTTTCTGACAGGAAGCGGCACGGCGGGCATGGAAGGCGGCGTGATGAATTTCTTCACGCATGACGACAAAGTGCTCGTCGTGAACGGCGGGAGCTTCGGGCACCGCTTCGCCGAGCTGTGCGCCATCCATGAAATCCCATTCACCGAAATAAAACTCGAATTCGGAAAGCCCCTCACAAAAGAAATCCTCTCACAATATGAGAACCTCGGCTACACCGGAATGCTAGTGCAGCTGTGCGAGACATCATCCGGCATCCTGTACGACATGAACATAGTCGGCGACTTCTGCGAGCGGAACGGGATTTTCCTGTTCGTGGACGCGGTGAGCGGCTTCCTTGCGGACAGGCTCTCCATGAAAGAGATGCACATAAACGCGGCGGTCACGGGAAGCCAGAAAGCGCTCGCGCTTCCGCCGGGAATGAGCTTCACCGTGCTGGACGGGACTGCGGTCAGCCGCTGCGAAAAAACCAGACCGAGAAGCCTGTACTTCGACTACCAGATGTGCCTCAAGGACGGCGAGCGCGGGCAGACTCCGTTCACGCCCGCTGTCGGCACGCTGATTCAGCTGAACGCGAGGCTCAGGGGAATCGAGAAATCGGGCGGAATATCCGCGATGAACCGTGCCGCAAAGGAGCGCGCGGACTATTTCCGGAGGAGAATCGCGCATCTGCCTCTCCGGATGTTCGTCGCGCCGGAGAACGCCTCGAACTGCGTCACAGCCCTCTGCCCGGCAAGGCCTGACGTTGGCGCGCACAGGATTTTTGAAATCCTGAAAGACGAGTACGGAATCTGGGTCTGCCCCAACGCTGGCGAGTATGCGGACAAGGTGTTCAGGGTCGGGCACATCGGACACATCACACAAGAAGAGACGGACAAACTGATTGCGGCATTCGAGGATTTGGCACGCCGCGGCATTCTGTGAGGTGAGGTTATGATAGGCAAAAAGACAGTAGTGTACACGAGCGGCACGTT
>JAFLSP010000318.1 GCA_022510885.1 Treponema sp.
GGGGTCGTTCGTCATCGCCATGCCCCACTGTAGCACGGAACGGGGTTTCGCGCAACGCTCTGCTTGGCACAGGCGGCGTTTTGCCGTATGATGGACGCATGATACGACAGGAAATCGCCGACGAAGAGTTGTTGGCACACATGGACCGCATCCACCGCGACGAGATGACGGTGTTCGTCATGGCGGACGGGCAGTTCCGGGGCGCGTTCTACCACGGCACGCGCATGGTCAACCAGATGCGCGCGCAGCACCGCCTCGGCATCCTTGAGACGCTCGTGCTTGGGCAGGCGGAGCTGTGTGCCGCGCTGCTCATCCCCCTGATGAAAGGACGCGAACACATCACCTTCCGCTACGACGTGAATGGACCGGTCGCCGGATTCTGCGTGGAAGCGGACAGCACGGGCTACGTGCGCGGACATCTCTTCCAGGACCGGATTCCCGTCGATGCGCCGTTGGAAAACTGGGACCTCGCGCCCTTCCTCGGTCCGGGGACGCTCTCGCTCACGCGCACAGGAGCGGGCATGCGGCAGGCGCAGACAGGCGTGGTGGAAATCAGACATCGCAACATTGCCCAGGACTTGGCATGGTATTTCGCGCAGAGCGAACAGATACACACCGCATTCAACACGGGCATCCAGTTCGACCGCGCGGGGCGCGTCATCGGGGCGGGCGGGCTGTTCGTGCAGGCAGTCCCCGGCGCGGGCGGAAAGAGCCGGCTCAGCGCGCAGACGGCGGACGGCACGGACAAGGACGACGACCTGATTCGCCGCGTGGAGAACGCCTTTCGTGCCATGCCCTCAGTCGGCAGGTGGTTCGCGGACGGAGGCGACACCGAGGACGTGGTGTACGGTCTCTTCCGCGAGTTCGCCCCTTCCGTCGTCCTCACCCGCGACGTGCTGTTCGACTGCCCGTGCAGCCTCGGCCGTTTCGTGCAGGCCGTGCGTGACCTTCCCCCTGCCGAGCGCGCCGACATCATCATCCACGACCGCGACCCCCTAGAAATCACCTGCCACAACTGCGGCTCAGTCTACCACATCACCAAGGCGATGCTTCAGGACGGCGCGTAGCACAGGCGTATGACGTGGGAAAGCCCCCGCCTGTTACCCTTTTTTCGTCACGTCAACCCACGCCTTGAAGCCGGAGAACTTCTCCAGCTGCGCAATCGTCATTTTGACGG
>JAFLSP010000319.1 GCA_022510885.1 Treponema sp.
AATTGCCAGTACTGCGTTCAAGGACTGCACATCACTTACAAGCGTGACCATTCCGCGTAGCGGAAATCGGTTTCGGTGCGTTTAAAGAGTGCGATAAACTAAGGGCGCGTCCTGCGCCGCCTGTACGTGCTGCGCTCCGCGCCAGACGGCATGTGGGCGAACATTGTCTCCGTCTACTTCATGCAGAACAAGGACGGCGCGGGGATGCTCGACGACGAGGCGTTCTGCCGGTTCTTGGAAAAAATCACGGCGTTCACCTGGGCATACTCGCTCATGGGGCACACCGTGGGCGAGTTCCGCGCCCCGGTCTTTGCGGAGATGGCGAACATCGTCAACGGAAGGACGGTCGAGTTCAGCGAGTATCAGTTTGATGCGGAAGAGGTCAGGGTGCAGTTTGAGCAGACCGAGTTTTCCAACCAGCGTCCGATTACGCGCTCCATGCTCACCTGATGGGCGTTCCGCGACGAGAAGAGACAGACCGCCGTGCCTTCGCTGGACGAGAAGTTTGAGATTGAGCATATCTTTGCAAAGAAGCGGCAGGAAAACGATGGTGCGCTTTTAGACGAGAGAAACCTTGAGTCGCTGGGAAACAAGTCGCTGCTGGAGAAGACGATAAACATTCGCGCGGCAGAGTATCGGTTTGAAGATAAGAAAGAGCTGTACAAAGGCGGTAAAGGCAGCAAGGGTCAAAGCACGATGATACAGGAACTTTTGGACTTTGCGGACAAGGACGACTTTACGGAAGCCGACATCACCGCCCGCAAGGAGAAGATGATTGCCGCCTTCGTTGGGTTCCTGAAAGAAAACGACCTGACCAAGTAGATGGTGCGCAATTCGGTGGTTTCGACAGGCTCAACCACCGAATTGCGTTCTTGAAAGAAAACAGCTTGACCAGATAAGCGCGGCACCCGCCCTTCGTGCGGCAAGCCGCAGGGCACTGTCGTGGCGGAGACAGGGGCGGCGCAGGCAGGCCCTGCGGTTCAGGGAAAACCTGAGAGTTATTTTGACGGCGGTGTCTTCCAACGGCTCGGCTGGAAGATTCTCGGCACGCTTGTGACGTTCTTCACGTGCGGACGGAGACCTTAGAGTGAATTAAGCACAAATGCTCCCTCACGCCCCAGCGCCCCGCCTCCCCCCGCCCCCTCTTCCTTTCTATTGAATCTCC
>JAFLSP010000032.1:0-5662 GCA_022510885.1 Treponema sp.
CTCCACCACACGCGGGTGAGGACGGGCAGGCGGTCGAAGGCACCGTCGGGGATGGGGCGCGACCGGGCCTCGTCGGCGGCAAAGACGGCCTTGTGCCGCTTGCAGAAGGTCTCGTCGTAGAAAATCGCGTTGTCCTCGAAAAGGAGCGAGAAGCTGCGGCAGTCGATGTTGGTCGAGCCGATGGAGCAGATGCTGTCGTCCGCCGTAATCGTCTTGGCGTGGATGAAGCCGGGGTACTGGTAGAAGCGGATTCCGTAGGGCTGCAGCTCGCGCACGAACTGGAGCGACGCGGCCTTCATGTAGGGCTTGTCCCAGGTGGCGGGAATCTGGACGCGCACGTCCACGCCGCCGAACGCCGCGATTTTGAGCGCGGAGATGAAGGCCTCATCGGGCGTGAAGTAGGGCGTCTGGATGTAGACGTAGCGTTTTGCCCCCGTGATAATCCTGATGAGCGCGTCCTCCACGTCCGCCGGGTAGGGCCTGTTCGGTCCGGCGGTGACGACCTGCGTGGGGATGCGGCCGGGCAGCAGCAGGTCGGTGAAGAACTGCTCCTGCTGGTGCGTGGTCAGTTTGTTCTTTATCGCGTCGAACACCGCGCGGGGGAAATAGTTGCCCGCGCGGCGGATGACTTTCGCGCGGTCGCGCCAGGCGATGATGCTGTACCAGTCGATGAGGAAGACCGACTGGAGCGCGAGCACGGTGCTTCCCGTCAGGCGCACGGTCGTGTCGCGCCAGTTGGCGGGGAAGCGTTTTGAGCGGTTCGCGTATTCGTCGCCGATGTTATGCCCGCCCGTGTAGGCAATCTCGCCGTCGATGACGGCAATCTTGCGGTGGTTGCGGTAGTTGAGCGTGAGCGGCAGCCCCAGCCGAATCTGGAAGAAGGGATGCACCGAGCCGCCCGCGTGCCGCAGGCGGTGCAGGAAACGGGTCGGCGTGAAAAAGCAGCCGAGGTCGTCGTACAGCAGGTTGACCTCCACGCCCGCCCGCGCCTTCTTGCAGAGCAGCTCCATGAATCGCGTGCCGGTCGCGTCATTGCGGAAGATAAAATACTCAAGGTTGATGCTCTGCCGCGCGCGCTCGATGTCATGGTACAGGCTGGCGAAAAAATCCTCGCCGGTCGTGAGGATTTCCGCCGAGTCGGTGCAGGTCAGCAGGCTCTCGTTCTTCGTCTGGTTCATGAAAATGAGCGGACACCACTCGTCGAGCGCCGTGCCGCGCAGTTTCTCGCGGTGCCGCTCGATGAACGCCCGCTGGTCGCTGATGAGCGGGTCGCGCAGGTTGTTGATGAGCCGGTTCGTCTCCTTCATGCGCCGGGTGCCCGTGAAGAAATGCCCGCTGAACAGCAGGTAGAGGATGCAGCCCACGACCGGCAGCGCGAGCAGGACGAATGCCCACAGCACGCGGCGGCTCGATTCGTTGCGCTCGAAGAAAAGGACGAAGCAGACGAAGCCGAGGTCGATGGCGAATACGACGGCCTGGAACACGTGAAAAAGGGTCATGGCACTTCTCCTGCTGCCGCGCGGCGCAATCCCGGTTTCCTCTCCGCGCTTGTCGTATTGTAGCGACTTACCGGGGAATCGGCAACAGACCGTGCTCCAGGAAGCTGTAGTAGCCGCCTTTCGTCAGTATGATGTGGTCGAGCACGACGATGCCCAGCAGGGCGGCCGCCTCCACCAGCGATTCGGTGGTGGAAACGTCATGCTTGCTGGGCGCGCAGATGCCGCTGGGGTGGTTGTGGCACAGCACGACCGCGGAGGCATGGTGCTTGAGCGGGTCGCAGAAGATTTCGCCCGGCCGTATGCACGCCACGTTCCCCGCGCCAACGCCCGCCACGTGGATGTTCACGATTTCGCGCGCGCCGTTCATGCTCACGCAGATGAAATGCTCCACCTGCTGTAGGGCATAGTGCTGCACGAAGGGCACGACGTCCGCGGGGTTGTTGAGGAATGCCTGCGGCTTGCGGTTCAGCCTGCGCCCCAGTTCCAGCGCCGCCGCGATTGCGAGTGCCTTGGTGCTGCCGATGCCCTCGATTTTGAGCAGTTCGCCGACGAGCGTGGGCGGATTCGTCCGCTCGATGGCCGCAAGCACTTTTTCCGCCAGGTATTCGATGGGCATCCGCTGCGTCCCGCTCCCCAGAATCATCATCACGAGTTCCACGTCGCTCGGATACGACATGCCGTTGCTGAGCGCGAGTTCGCGCACGTTCGGTTTTTCTTCACGCACAAAGATTTGTTTTCTCATCACTTGTTATATGCGCAGAAATGTCATTTTTCCCACAAACGCGGATAAAAATCGGCGGAAAGATTCCGACAATCAACTATGAAAAAAATCGTTTTCCTGCTGATTGCTGCCGCAGTCGTTTCCGTGCTGTTTTCCTGCAAGAGCGCGCCGCGCCGCGAGACCGAGGAATGCTCGCGCGTGCTGCTCGACCCCGGCGTGAAGTCCGCCGAGCAGCTGGCGCAGTTTTTCCGCGCGCACAACGGCGACGTGCCGCAGGCGGACATCATGCGCCTTGCGCGCTGCTACGTCGCCGAGGCCGAGGCCGAGGGCATCAATTCCGACGCGGCGTTCGTGCAGATGTGCCTTGAGACGGGCTGGCTTCGATTCGGCAATTTGGTCACGCCGGATATGTACAATTTCTGCGGCCTTGGCTCGACCGATGCCGACCACCCCGGCGAATATTTTGCCACCGAGCAGCTGGGCGTGCGCGCCCACATTCAGCACTTGCAGGCCTATGCCACCACGGAGGACGTAAAGCTCAAACGGACATTGGTTGACCCGCGCTACGACTGGGTGCACAGGACGAAACTCGCGCGCACCGTCGCCGACCTTGCGGGGCAGTGGGCGACCGACCCGCAGTACGGCGAGAAACTGGAACGGCTGCTCGCCGAACTGGGGACGTTCTAGCGAATCGTCGTGCCGATGTACGCGCCGCCTTCCAGAATCGCCCGCGTGTTCTCGATGTTCTTTCCTCCCGCGCAGATGACGGTCAGCCCGAGCGCGGCCGCCTTTTTGCTCGCCACCGGGTCAAACGGGCAGTTCTTGCCGGGCTGCCACTCGTCGCCCACCATCGCGCGGAAATCCGCCCAGGAAATCGTGTCGAGCGGACGCGCGTCGGGGTTCTTGCGCGGGTCGTCCGTGTAGACTTTCTCGATGTTGCTCAGGTTGACCACCGTATCCGCTCCGAAGCGCTCTGCAAGCAGGACGGCGTCGTTGTCGGTGGAGAAGCCGGGTTTCCAGCCTGCTGCCACCAGGACGCTGCCCGTGAACGCCGTCGCTGCGGTGGGGTCGGTGACGACTGGCTCCTTGCACATAGCACCGAAACACGCCTTGACGAGCTGCGCGTTGAGTCGCGTCGCCATGATGCCAATCCAGTCGGCCGCGTCTGTGTCGCCTGTTGCGCCCGCCACGTCGGCGAATGCTTTTTGATAGATGCGCGCAGGTCCCCCGCCGCCCACGACCAGAATCAGGCGGTCGCCTGAATGTGCGGAAAGATATGTCCGTGCCATTTCCACAAAGCGTCGGATAAAATCGACATCAGGCATCTCCGGCGCGACGATTGAGCCGCCCACTGACAGAATTTTCGTGCTCATCTGTTCCTCCTGTTCGGCGTTAATACACGCCCAGCACGACCGGGTCATTCCAGAGCGTGCTGTAGTTGACTTTTCCCTCCGACGACTCTTCCCAAATCGACTGGAGCGCGTAGCTTTTGGCGCGGCGCACGATTTTGCTGTTCACGAGCGCAGGCTTGACTTCATTCCAGCCCCGGCTGAACGCGATGTGCTGTGCGTCCAGATTGCCGAAGTAGAATGCACGTGTGTCGTTGGGTTGCTTGAATGCCTTGTAGTTCAGTCCTTTTGCCAGCGCGATGTCCACGGGAATCCATCCGAAATGCTCAATGTAGAATTCCGACCACCAGTGCGGCTGCACGTGCAAGTCCGCGTCCACCAGAATGCCGCTGACAGGCAGGCACGGAATGCCGAGCGCACGGACGAGCGTCGTGTACAGCACGGCAAAATCGTAGGCATCGCCCCGCTCTTTTCTGAGCATGTCGAGCGCAGTGGCGTTCTCGCGGGTGAACCGGGACGGAAAGCCGTAGGTGGCGAGCATATAGTCGTACACTAGTTTCGCCTGAAGATACGGATTTGTCTCTTTCCCTACGATTTCTTTTGCCTTCGCGATGACGGCTTCGTCGTTTGATTGAATCAGGTTGTCTGGTTGCGTTGTCGCGCGGTAGAGCACGCGGTTTTTCTCGCTGAACGGGCGCACGTTCTTTGCATCTACGCTTGTCTGCACTGCGTACACGGCGACCACGAACTGCTGGGTGAACTTGATTTTTCGGGTTGCCGCGCGCGCGAGTTCCACTTGATGGATAATCGTATTGCGGTAGTCCGCGATGACGGGGGCGGGCTTGCATTCGGTTACGTCTGCCATCGGCTGTGCCGCCGTCACGAGCGGGCGCGGCACTCGCAGCGTGACTGAGGTCGCGTTCTTCGAATCAACGTCCTCCACGTCCTCGGTCAGTTGAAGCACGTAGGTGCGCCGCCCCGTGTACGATTTCGTGCCAGCCAGCAGGCGGATTTCCGCCTGCATGACGTTGCTCGTGCCTTTTTCCGTCTGCACGTACAATGACCCGCTCGCCGCGCCGTCAGGAATCCGCACGCGGATTTCGCCGTCCGACCAGTATTCGTAGTCGTAGTTACTCTCGCTTGCGGGGATATATTGCAGATTGAATTCGCCTGCCGTGTCATTCTTGCCGGATGCCGTGAATGTCGTTTGCGAAGCATCGTCGCGGTTCGCGCTGAAAAACACGGCTCCGCTGCCACGCACCGTGCCAAAATTCATGCCGCTTATCGTCACGAGCGTTCCGTAGCTTCCCGTCAACGGTGTGAGCGACGTGATGACAGGGAGCGATGTCTGCGTGTCTGGCGGTACTTCCACGGGAATGTCTGCTTCGTTGGCGAAGAATCCCGGCTTCGAGCGTCCGTGCCTGGTCGCCACCACCACCAGTCCGTCCTGCACGTTGGTTGGCAGTACAATGCGGATAAGCGTGTCGCTCCAAGTGAGGTAACCGTGCGCCGTCAGCCGCGAACCGCCGATTTCCACATAATCCGACGTGCCGCGTTCGTCACCGAAATGCTCGCCTCGGATAGTCATCACGTCGCCCGCCGTGCCCACCGAGGGAGAAATCTCGGTGATTTCAGGCAGTTTTTTTGTCTCAAGCGTGATGAATGAAATGATGCCAAGGCAGAGCAGGCAGCAAAAGACAATGCTACCCGCTCTGAACAGCGGGTATGAACGGAATAAAACCGAAAATGTTCTGCCGAGCCTCATTGCTGCGACGTTATCGCAATATTCGGAAGCGGAATAATGATTTCCTCGTCCTGCATGTCATGCATCGGTGATATGCTGATACGGATGGAAAGTCCGTTGTCCGCATGTGCAGAAGCCGGTCTGAATACATCGATGGAGGTGAGGCTGTCGTTCAAATTCACGCGGTGCGATTTTTGGTGCACGCTTGGAATGCTGGCTGCTGTGGAGGCCATTGTCGCGCCCTGCACGGCAGAGTTGCCGTTCACTGCAATGGCAGAAAGCGTCTCTTGGTTAAAATTGCCGTCCACGGCGATGTCGTTCTGTGCAATCGGCGTGAATTTGCTGCTTT
>JAFLSP010000032.1:5762-9232 GCA_022510885.1 Treponema sp.
TCGTCTTTCACGGTATCGCCCGTGCGCAGGGCTGGCGTGATGGCAAGGGCGAACACCGCCGCTGCCGCCGCGAACGAAATGCCCCAGCGCGTAAACTGATGGACGACCGGTCTCTCGTCCTGCGGGGCGACGGCGTGCTTGTGGTAGCGCAGTTTTGTCTGCAAGCGCGCGAAACTTGCTTCGAGGAATGCGTCGTCAACGTCCAGCGTTTTTGAGTCCTGCTGAAAATCGTCGCGGAGCGACTGCATCTTGCGCAATGCCGCCGCATGCCGCTCGTCCGACGCGACGAGGGATTCATAGGTTTTGTGGTATGCTGGCGGCAGTTCGTTGTCAACATAGACTGAGTGCAGGTCGTTCTCAAGATAAGTAGACATCATCTTCCCCTAAAAGTTTTTCCAGTTGTTCGCGTGCACGGAACATACGGACTTTCACGTTTCCTTCTGTAATGCCGAGCACCTTGCCGATTTCCTTATAGTTCAAATCTCCGTATTCGCGGAGAATGAGCACTTCCTTCAAGTTCTGCGGCAACTTGCCGAGTGCCGCAATCGTGTGTTTTTTCGTCTCCGCGCGCAACATATCGGTTTCGCCCGATGTCGCTTTGCGATGGTCTTCGTACAACGCTTTTTGGTACGCCTTGCGCTCGCGCGTCTTGCGTTTGGCATAGTTGAGCGAGGCGTTTTTCACCACGCGGATGAGCCAAAACTTCGCGTCGTCAAGGCTCGGGAACACGAGGTTCTTTTCGTTAGCCTTGATATAGGAGTCGTGCACCAAATCTTCCGCCGCTTCCTCATCGTTGACGATTCGCCAGGAGATTTTGTACAGGAGACCCATCGTTTCGTTGTACAGTCGCCTGAAATCAGCCGGGTCGCCCGCGTGAATCGGTCGGCTCGTCCGATTGTCCTTATCATCTATAACCACAGTCGGTCCCTTTCGTTACACGTTTCGTTTCCACACCGTTCCGCCTGGGGTGTCGAGAATCGTAATGCCTCGCGCCGCGAGCGTGTCACGGATGTTGTCCGCGCGCGCGAAATCCTTTGCCTTCTTTGCGGCGGTACGTTCCGCCACGAGCGCGTCGATTTCCGTCGCCTCGCTGTCGCCCGCGTGGTCGTCTGTTTGCGCGCCTTGTGCCGTCTGCTCCGCGAGCGCGATGCCGTTTTCAATCACGCTGAGCGAAAGCACGCTGTCCATGCTATATATATCGGCGAGCGCGTCGGTGGCTTTCTGCTTTTTTCCGCTTGATGCCTTTTGCAGCGCGGAGAGCGCGGTTGGCGTGGCGAGGTCGTTCTCCAGTCCCGCGCGGAACGCGGCGATGTCTTCCGAATCAGCGCGGTTTTTTGCGATGTCGGCGAGCACGCTTGCGTAGTTTTCTTTGGTCAGCACGACGTTCTCTTCGGTCTTTGCCCGCGCCACGAGCTTTGCGGCGCGTTCGTTGAGCGCGGCGCGTCCGTTTTTCGCGCTTTCCATCGCGTCAAGCGAGAAGACGAGCGGCTTGCGGTAATGCCCGCCGAGCAGGAAGAAGCGGTAGTCGAGCGGCGCGAATCCTTTGCTCGTCAGCGAGTAGCCCTTGCCTTCGCCCGGGTCGGTTTGCAGCGTGATGAACCTGCCCGCGGACTTCGACATCTTGCCGCCTTCGAGGATGAGGAATTCGTTGTGCATCCAGTAGTTGACCCAGGGGCCTGCCTGCCGGTCCGCCTCGTCGAAGCTGCCCTCGCTCTGCGCGATTTCGTTCGTGTGGTGCACGGGGATGTGGTCGATGCCGCCGGTGTGGATGTCGATGTGCTTGCCGAGGTACTTCATGCTCATCGCCGAGCATTCGATGTGCCAGCCGGGGTAGCCGCGTCCCCAGGGGCTGTCCCAGGTCATCGCCTGGTTCTCGAACTTCGACTTGGTGAACCACAGCACGAAGTCGCCGGGGTTGCGCTTGTTCTCGTCCACCACGACCACGGCGCGCCTGCCCTTGCCGGCAATCAGCTTGTCAAGGTCGAGGTTGGCGAGCCTGCCGTAGCCGGGAAAGGTGGAGATGTCGTAGTAGAGGTTGCCGCCCGCCATGTAGGTGTGTCCGTTCGCCTCGATTTTCTTGATGAGCGCAATCATGTCGGCGATGTGGTCGGTCGCCTTGCAGATGATGTCGGGGCGGCGGATATTGAGCGCGTCGATGTCGCGCATGAACGCGTCGGTGTAGAACTGGGCGACCTCAAGCACGGACTGGTGGCGTTCTTCGGCGGTGCGCACCATTTTGTCGTCGCCGTCATCGCCGTCGCCCGTCAGATGCCCCACGTCGGTGATGTTCATCACGTGCGTGATGTCGTAGCCGAGGAAACTGAGCGTCTTGTCGAGGATGTCGAGGAAGACGTAGGCGCGCAGGTTTCCGATGTGGGCGTAATTGTACACCGTCGGACCGCAGCCGTAGAAGCCCACGTGTCCGTCGGCAATCGGCCTGAAATCCTGCATCTCGTGCCCCATCGTATTGAATAACCGTAACGCCATACACGCTCCTCGCCGGGAATGACACCGACTGCACTTTCTGCTACAATATTTTTCATGTCCACTATACGAGAAATAGCCGAAATGTGCAATGCGGATAGCCGCTACGCGGGCGGCGTTTTGCTTGACGAGCCGCTGGCAGCGCGCACGACGATGCGCGTGGGCGGGAACGCGGCGGCACTGTTCGAGCCGGCAGACGAAGCGTCGTTGCTGTTTGTGTTGAGCGAACTGCGCGAAAACGGCGTTCCGGTTTTCGTGCTCGGCGGCGGGAGCAACGTGGTCATCTCGGACGCGGGGTTTGACGGCGCGGTGGTCTGCACGCGCCGGCTGAACGGCGTTTCGTTCGCGGACGGCGTGCTGTGTTGCGGCGCGGGCGCGGCGTGGGGGAGCGTGCTTGCCGCTTGCCGGGAGCATGACGCGGGCGGACTGGAGTGCTTCAGCGGGCTGAGCGGCACGGTCGGCGGCGCGGTGCGCATGAACGCCTCGTGCTTCGGGCTTGCGGCCTGCGACCGGCTTGTGAATGTGCAGTTCATTGACTCGGCGGGCAATGTCGGCACTTACGCGGTAACGGACGAGAATCGGAATTCGGACTGGGCGTACAAATCGTCGCCGTTTCAGGACGGGCGAATCGTCCTGTCGGCGCAATTTTCACTTACACGGGGATTTGCCGCGGAGAAAGCCGCCGCCTGCGTCGCAAGCCGCAAGGAAAAGGGGCATTTCCGTGCGCCGAGCGCGGGAAGCGTGTTCAAGAACGACGCGGCGCACGGCATCATCGCGGGAAAACTCATCGACGGCTGCGCGCTCAAAGGCGTGCAGATTGGCGGCGCGCGCGTGGCGGACTGGCACGGCAACATCATCGTGAACGCGGGCGGCGCGACGGCGCAGGACGTGTACGACCTGGTGCGCCTGGTACAGAAAGTCGTCAAAGAGCAGAAAGGCATTTTGCTCGACTGCGAGATTCTCTTCGTCGGGGCGTTTTTCTCAGA
>JAFLSP010000032.1:9332-15194 GCA_022510885.1 Treponema sp.
TTTCTCGCGCTCAAACCGAAGAGCCACGCCGTCTACTTTGAGTCCAACGCCGATATGCTCCGCACGTACCCGCAGGACACGATGATTTTCTCGGAGGCGCAGTCGGGCGCGGAGATGTTCATCATTCAGAGCGGACAGGTAAAAATCGGAAAGATTGTGGGCGGCAACGAAGTGACGTTCGCCATCCTCAAGAAAGGCGATATGTTCGGTGAGATGGCGCTGCTGGAGAACAAGCCCCGTTCGGCAAGCGCGATTGCCAATGAGGACTGCACGCTTATGGTAGTGAACAAGCACACGTTTGAGCAGATGGTCACTACGCAGCCGCAGATGATTGCGCGTCTCACGACGACGCTTGCCGAACGCCTGTGGTCGATGTCCCGCCAGCTCATCAACGTGCGCATCGAAGACCCCATTCAGCGGATGCTCGATATGCTTGCCCTGCAGGTGGAGAAGGCGAAATTGCCGCCGCATTTTGAGCAGGAATATAAAACGGGTTTGACGGTGGAGGACGTTGCCGATATGTGCGGTCTTTCTGAAATGGAAAAAGCGCAGTATCTCTATACGTTCAAGCAGGATGCTCACATCAAGATAGATTATCAGGACGGGACGGGCGGCAAAATCATTGTCAGCAACTGCGCGGAACTGCTGAAGCACGCGATGTTCGCGCGCAATAGGTTCTTCCGCGAGAACGCATAGGCATCGCCGCACAAACGGCTCAACGCGCCGCTTTTTTCTGCCGACATTCAACTGATGAGACGCTTTCTTTTTTCAGTTTTGGCGATAGGCATCGCGCTTCCCTTTTTTGCCGCAGAACCGGGCGAATCCGCGAGACGCTCACAGGACGGTACGGCATCGCTCCCGAGCGGTCTTGGCGGCGTCATGCTGGGCATGAGCGTTGACGAGGTGAAAGAGGCGCTCAAAAAACACCACGAATTCGGCTATCGCGGCGACCGCGATGTTTCGCTCGCCCCGAGCGACGGGCAGACGCTGATAGAAACGGACGCGCGCTTTGCGCCATTTTCCTATTTCGAGCGGTGTTGGTTTCAGTTCGCGGACGACAAGTTGTACATCATCACCATCAACTTGAACCCGGAAAAAGTTGACCATTACTCGGTTTTCAAAACGCTGTGCGAAAAATACGGCAATCCGAACCAGCTTTCTCCCCGTAAGTCGCAGTGGAGCGATGAACATGTGTTGATGAGCGTGGAGCGTCCGCTCGCGATTAAGTACATTGACGCGAAGGCATTTTACGAAAAGCAGGATGCCGCGAACGTGCAGAAAACCATTGGCGAGCAGAACCGCGATGCGTTCTTAGAAGGACTTTGATGCGCCGGGCCTTACTCCTTGCGATAGGTTGTTTGTTCGCTTGTGCCGTTGCCTCCTGCAAGCCGCAGAAGTTACCGGTGAGGCAGCTGTCCATTCGCACAGCAGATGGAAAAACGGTCGGCATTGCCGCAGAAATGGCAGTGACGGACGAGCAGCGGCAGCGCGGGTTCATGGAGCGCACGACGATTCCCGACGGCACGGGAATGCTTTTCGTCTTTGAGAACGACCAGATGTTGCGTTTTTGGATGAAAAACACGCCGCATCCGCTTTCCATCGCCTACATCGACCGCAACGGCGTGATTCAGAATATGTTTGACATGACGCCGTTCAGCCTTGCGTCCGTCGTCAGCACCGTGAGCGTGCGGTACGCGCTTGAAGTGCCGCAAGGCTGGTTTGAGCGCGCGGGTATCCAAGTGGGCGATGTTCTGCTGTATCCTTAAACGTCTAGTTTTTCCAGTTCTGAACGCGCAATGGTGTCGTTCGGCGCGTACTCCAGGACAATCTGAAAATACCGTGCGGCGAGCGCGGGGTCGCCCTCTTTGAGCGCGAGGAAGCCAAGGTTCGAGATGATTTTGGTGTTCTCCGGGTCGCGCGCGAGCGCGGTCTCAAGGCATTTTTTCGCTTTCGCCGTGTCGCCGCGCTCCATCCAGCAGATGGCAAGCTCGTTGTAGGTGTCCGCTTGCGCCTCGCCGCCCTCGCACGTGAGCGATTTTTCGAATGCCTGCAAGGCGTCATCGTAACGCCCGAGTTTGCGCAGTCCCCAGCCGAGCATGAACCATGCGTTCCACACGCCGGGATTTCTCTGCAAGAAGATGCGGATTTCTTCCAGTCCCTTTTCTTCCTCGCCGCGGTTAATGTAGTCGTAAGCCGCCTTGAAGTGCTCGTCCTCCATATTCATGGCGGCGATGTCGTTCAGCACTTCCTGCGCGCGGGTCTTTTTGTACACGCCGTTCTCGCCTAAATCGTCGTCGCTTGTGTCGCAGGTGAGCGCGAGGTAGGTCTCGAAGCAGCCTTTTGCCTCGGTGTAGTCGCGCTTTTTCATGTAGAAAAAACCGGCGTTGAAGAATGCGTCGGGTATCTCCGGTTCTGCCTGCATCGCCTCCTTGTAGTGCAGGAGCGCGCTGTCATCGTAGGCATCAGCGTCCTCGGTCAGCCCGTTCCGGCGGTAGGAATCGGCGCGTTGGTCAAAGAACAGTGCCATGTTCAGCACGATTGCCATGTCGTCGGGGTCAAAGCCGTGGAGCGCGCAGAAGATTTCTTCGGCAAGGTCAAAGTCCTCGTTTTTCGCTTTCAGCACTGCCGCCTCGCACAATTCCTTTTTGATGTCGGGGCGCGCTGCCTTGAGCACCGAGCGGTAATACTGCATGTGCGGATGTTTCGCGTCATACGCCATAACCGTCAGCAGTCCCGAAAGAATCTGCTCCGGCGCAAGCGTGGAAAAATCGGGCGTTCCTGCTGGGTCGCCATCCCTTCGTTGTACGGGTAAAGGGATGGTCGGGTCGATGTGCATAGCGCAACCGGTCAGAGAAAATCCTTCGGGCAACGCGATAAAATAAACCGACTCAAGCGGGTTCGTTGGTTTCATCAGCGGCAGAATGCGGACTGGTCACTCATTTGTTGTAGGAGACGAAGTTTGCTGTGTTGCCTCTGCCGTTTTCTGCCGCTGCTCGCGCTGCTGCGCCAGCTGGTCGGCTGCGGACAGTTTTGGCTTGCGCTGCTGCGTCAGGAATGCGTTGATTTGCAGCTTGTACTGCAACGGCACCTGCTTCTCGTCAAACTGAATGTTCACCAGCGCGATGTCCTTGCGCCCCTCAACCAGATTGGATGCGGCAATCGTTCCTTTCAGCTGGAAGTGGTCGGCCGGGTCTTCAAAGTCGAGCTGGATGACCGCGTCTTTGCCGTCAAGGAACTGTGCCAGTCCTTGCAGCACGAATTGCGCACCGGAAAACGAGAGCGCGCGCACGATGCAGTGGCGCGGCACGTTGGCGATGGACACGACTGTCTCTTCGCGCACCAAACCGAGTTTGCGTTTGTTCTCCTCGTTGATGACAATCGTCTCGTCGCGCCGCGTCGCCGCATTTTGCAGTGCCTCAAGCAGCAGACCCATCGACTCAATGAAATCGTCCGGCGGACGCTGCGTAAAATCGAGCGTCACAATTGCCAAATCCTGCGAATTCGCATAGGGAACAATCGAGCCGACCTTTGCGGTTAAAAACAAGCAGATTTCCTGATTATCCCGGTCCTGAAAACACAGGCGCAGTTGGCAGGGAGCCGCAGGTTTCTGCGAGAGCATCTGGTATGCGCCGCCCTTCGTGCCCACCAAGATGCGTGCCATTTGGAACGACGCGGAGTTGATGATGCACGGCCACTGCGAGCCGTTGCTCTTGACGTACACCTCGCGCGGGTCAAGATGGATAAGGTTGATAATGTCCTTTGAAAACGTAATTTCTGTGTCGCGGAACTGGTCGTAATACCGCGTGAGCTGCTGGCTAGTCGTAAGTCCCATAATGAGATAATTATATAAAATTGCGTGCCTGTCGTCAATGAAAAAATCATGCGCAGCGCACAGGTCATTGCGAAAGCCGTCGCTCGTCCTGCGCAAATCCGAACGAAACGCCCACCGTTCGTCCGCCGCCACGCACGAGGACGCTCTGTCCGTTCAGCACTAAGTCCGAGGAATGCCCGCCGTCAAGTTGTATCGCATGTTCTGCGCCGAGCGCGAGGAAAATATCCGCGCACTGTTGGTACGAAAGCCCCGCGTTCCGTTCCACCACGAGCAGGAAAAGCGTCCGCCCGTCCGCGCTGATGCCTGCCGCCGTCCGTGCGTTGTAGGACGTGTGCGCGAACGCTTGCTTCGCTCCGTCGCGCACGACTGCCCAGAATCCCCCGAAGGCATACGCTGCTCCCGCGCATTGTGTTTCGTCCTGCCCGACCACGATTCGCGCGCGCAAGCCGTCCGTCATCTGTTCAAAGACGAGCGCGTCGTACTTTTGTACGGGCGCGGAAAGCGTCGCTCCGTCTGCTCCATGCACGCCTACCGTGTGTTTTAGGAGGAATCTGCCCTTGAACGGCGTTGCGTTCACCGCTATCTGCGCTCCCGTTTCCCGCGCGAATGCGCGCGTGCTTTTCCCCGCAAACGCGCCCGCCGTGTGCGGATACGAGACGACCCGCAGGCCTGGTGCGGTCAGGTCGATTCTGATGCAGTGGTAGCGCAGGGGAATCGTGCCGTCGTCGAACACGGCATAGTCCGCGTAAGCGGTTACGGGCTGCCACTCGAACGCGGCGGGAATATAATCCGCCCGTTCAAGCGGCGCAGGCGCGGATGCGCAGGAGAAAAGGAGTGCCGCGCAGGAAATGTATGCGAGCGCGCGGGCAAAACAAAGCCCCCGCCGCAGGGCAGGGGCTTTTTCGCGCCTAGTACGAAGAGCGACCGTCATGTGCTTTGCGGTTCTTCTTCATCAACTTGCGCTGCAAGGTCTTGTTCTTGCGGTTCAGGATGGTGGAAGGCTTCTCGTAGTATTCGCGCTTCTTGTACTCGCGGATGATGCCCTCTTTCTCGACCATGCGCTTGAAACGCTTGATGGCTTTCTCAAGGTTCTCGTTCTCGTCAACGATAATGCTTGCCATGATGTTCACCTCCTCGCCCCGGCAGTTCCGTCAGTGCGCCTAGTATGACAGAAACGGACGATTTGTGCAAGGGCGGGTGGTATGAAAACGGGGACGAGACATACATGAAAAAAAAATCGCAGAAAATGCGAAAAATGGTATGTCTGCGACTATACCTAGATGCAGGCAGTATCGCTCGCATAATTCATTTTAACAGGAAATGCCATGAGACATGAACGAAGACGCTACCAAACCAAACCGTGGGAAGAACTCACCTTTGCCGACAACTTCCTCTTCTGCAAGATTCTTGAGGACGACCCGGAGCTTTGCCGCCAGTTGCTCGAACTGCTCTTGCGCATCAAAATCGACCGCCTGGAACCGCCCCAGTCCGAGCGCACGATGCAGGAGGCGGTGGACGCGAAGTCAGTCCGGTTCGACGTGTACACGAAAGACGAGAGCAGGATTTTCGACATCGAAATCCAGACGACCGACGCGAGAAATCTGCCCAGGCGCGCGCGGTACTATCAGAGCGTCATCGACCTGGACAACCTTGCGCGCGGAGAGAACTACCAGAGGCTCAAAGACTCCTACGTCATCTTCCTGTGCCTGAAAGACGTTTTTCGCCGCGGGCTGCCCGTCTACTTCTTCGAGAACGCCTGCCGCGCGGACGAGAGCATAAAACTCGACGACGGCGCGTACAAGGTCTTTTTCAACGCCGCGAACTGTGATAAACTGCAAAGCGAAGCAGAGCGGGACTTCTTCAAGTTTCTCAAAGGCGAAAGAGCAAGGACGGCGTTCTCACGGCGGATTGAGGAAAGGGTCGCGTTCGCGCGGCAGAACATGGCATGGAGGAAGCAGTATATGACCTGGCAGCAGACGATAGACGAGGAGAAGCTCATTGCGTTTGAAGAAGGGCATGATGCCGGCGTC
>JAFLSP010000320.1 GCA_022510885.1 Treponema sp.
CCAATCAGAATCGGGCAGGGAATCGAGTTCGACTATGCGAGCGTGCAGTGCGTGCAGTCGCTCAAAAAACTGGGCTACGAGGTGGCAATCATCAATAACAATCCAGAGACCGTCTCCACGGATTTTGACACCGCCGACCGGCTCTACTTTGAGCCGCTCACCCCCGCTGATGTGATGAACGTGCTTGCGGTGGAGAGGCCGCTTGGCGTGGTGGTGGCGTTCGGCGGGCAGACGGCAATCGCGCTCACCAAATTCTTGGACTCGCAGGGAATCCGCATACTGGGCACTTCGGCTGACTCAATCGACCTTGCCGAGGACCGAGAGCGGTTCGAGCAGCTGTGCGACCGCCTGGACATCCGCCGCCCCAAAGGACGCACCGTGCTGACTGCGGTGGACGCGCTTGAGGCCGCGCACCGGCTGGGCTATCCCGTGCTTTTGCGCCCCAGTTACGTGCTCGGCGGGCAGAACATGATTGTTGCGCGAAGCCGCGCGGATGTGAAGGAGTACATGGACATCATCCTGCGGCAGAACATCGAGAATCCCGTGCTGATTGACCAATATATGGAAGGAACGGAGCTTGAGGTGGACTGCATCTGCGACGGCGAGGACGTGCTGATTCCGGGGATTATGGAGCACATCGAGCGGACGGGCGTGCATTCGGGCGACTCGATTGCCGTCTACCCCGGGCAGTTTCCCGAAAACATCGAGGCGGAAATCATCCGCCAGTCAAGCGACCTTGCGCGCGCTCTGGGCACGAAAGGCCTTGTGAACATCCAGTACCTGATTCATGACGGCACGCTCTATATCATCGAGGCGAACCCGCGCTCCAGCCGCACCGTGCCCTATCTTTCCAAGGTCTCGGGCGTTCCGATGATTGAGCTTGCCACCCGCGCCATGCTCGGCGAGCGACTGCGTGACATGGGATATGGCACCGGGCTTTTCCGTAAGCCGCCGTATTTTGCCGTGAAAGTCCCCGTGTTCAGCTTTGAGAAACTCGCGGACGTGGACACGCACCTTGGCCCCGAGATGAAGTCCACCGGCGAGGTCTTGGGCATTGCCGGGACGAGACAGGAGGCGATTTTCAAGGGAATGGCTGCGGCGGGCTGGAAGATGATTCGCCCCGCAGAGCACCCTGTAGCGGACGGCGTGCTGCTTTCCGTGCG
>JAFLSP010000321.1 GCA_022510885.1 Treponema sp.
GCACGGGATTTGATGTGCGCGCGGCATAATGGGCGCAAGAAAACATTGCGCAAGGAGGACACTGCGATGGACATTTTCGATGCGCTCACGCTCGCCGGGGGCCTGAGCCTTTTTCTGTTCGGCATGAGCGTCATGGGGCGCGCGCTGGAGCGGCGTGCGGGCGGGAAACTGCGCTCGCTTCTGGGGAGGCTCACGTCAAGCAGGGCGGCGGGGCTGATTACGGGGCTTGGAATCACGGCGGTCATCCAAAGCTCGTCCGCGACAACGGTCATGGTCGTGGGCTTCGTGAACTCGGGGCTGATGACTCTGCGCCAGGCAATCAACGTCATCATGGGGGCGAACGTCGGAACGACGGTCACGGCATGGGTGCTCAGCCTCGCGGGTATCGACAGCGGCAACGTCCTCGTCCGGCTGCTCAAGCCATCGTCATTCACGCCGGTTCTCGCGCTCGCGGGAATCATCCTCTATATGTTCTGCAAGGGCGACAGGAAGAAGGACTCGGGCCTGATTCTGCTCGGGTTCGCCACGCTGATGTTCGGCATGGAAACGATGTCAGGCTCGGTCTCGGGGCTGCGGAGCGTGCCCTCGTTCCAGAGCCTTTTCGTGATGTTCCAAAGCCCGGTGCTCGGCGTGCTCGCGGGCGCGCTCCTCACGGCAATCATCCAAAGCTCGTCCGCCTCGGTGGGAATCTTGCAGGCGCTCGCGGTGACGGGGCAGGTCACTTACGGGGCGGCCGTTCCAATCATCATGGGGCAGAACATCGGGACGTGCGTCACGGCGATTGTCTCGGCGGTGGGCGCGACTAAAAACGCCAAGCGCGCGGCGATGGTCCACCTCTCGTTCAACGTCATCGGGACGGCGGTGTGGCTCGCGCTCTTCTGCCTGGTGCGCTCGCTTCTTGCCCCGGCGGTGCTCGGCGAGCCGGCGTCGCTCATGGGAATCGCGGTGATTCACTCGGTGTTCAACGTGCTCTGCACGATGCTGATGCTTCCGCTCGCGTCCTTGCTTGAGGCGCTCGTCTGCAAAATCGTGCCAGACGCGAAGCGGCCCGAGGAGCCTGCGGAACTTGACGAGAGGCTTCTTGCCACCCCGTCAATCGCGCTTGAGCGGTGCAGGGCGGTTGCGGCGGACATGGCGCGCACTGCGGC
>JAFLSP010000322.1 GCA_022510885.1 Treponema sp.
CCGCCGCCCCCGCCGCAATCACCACGCCGAGCGCAAGCGCAATCAGTTTTTTCATGCGATTCTCCTTGTGTTGATTATACGAGATGATGCCGCGGTGTGTACAATAGAAGTTTCGCAAGGCACTTTGCGCACTGTGCATAGCGGGAAAATGTGGTATAATATCCGCATGGAACTGATTCAACTCAAACAGCTTGCGGCGGTGGCGAAGTGGGGGACGGTCTCTCAGGCGGCGGAGGCCGTGCACATCTCGCAGAGCGCGCTCAGCCGCTCAATCAGGAAACTTGAGGACGAGCTGGGAGTCAGCCTCTTCGAGCGCACCAAGAACAGCATGACGATGAACGACGACGGAATGAAAATCCTCGCGCTGGCGCAGGCCGTCCTTGACGCTGAGGAGCGGCTGCTTGCTGAGGCGGACTCGCTCAGTGGCAGGAGGCGCGGGCTTAGAATCGTGACCTGCGCTCCCGCCCCGCTGTGGAAGCTCACGGCGGAGCTGTCGTCCGCGTTCCCCTCGCTGAGCGTCACCTCTTCCATGCCGGACGAGGACGAAATCCCCGCGCTTCTGCTCTCCGGGAAGGCAGACCTTGCGATTGTGCGCCATGACATCGGCGGCGCGGAAATCTCCTCCGAGCCGTTCATGCGGGAGCGGCTTTTCATGCAGGTTCCGCTCTCAGACCCGCTCGCCGGACAGCGCGAAATCCGCTTCCAAGACCTTGCGGGCAGGGAAATCCACGAGTACACGGGGACGGGCTTCTGGCACGCCCTGCACCGTGAGCGCATCCCCGGCGCGCGCTACATCGAGTACGACGACTTCATGGTCTACATGAACGTGCTCGCCTCGCAGAACCCGCTGACATTCGTGACCGTCCTCGCGCACACCCAGCAGGAGGACCGCCCCGGCTGCGTCACCCTCCCGATTGCCGACAGGGAGGCCGCCGCGGACTACCGGCTAGCGTTCCTTGAGAAGCGGCGGCGGGATTTGGGCGACATCCTCGACTGGGCGGCGCGGGAGAAGGAGCGGTGGTAGGCGGGCGGATTACTGGAGGCGTGCCGCTTGCGGAAATTCCGTTTGGACAGATAACGGCAACACGCCGGTTTTTTTGAGCCATGCCTCCACGTCCCTTGCGAGCGAGCCTCCGCCC
>JAFLSP010000323.1 GCA_022510885.1 Treponema sp.
ATAGTATATAATCACGCCGGAGGATGACAAAAACATGACGGTCATAGCAGAAATCGGGACGGCGCACGGCGGGTCGTTCGAGAAAGCGCGGCAGCTGATTGACGCGGCGGCGGACGCGGGCGCGGACGCGGTGAAATTCCAGTGGGTGTACGCCGACGAAATCCTGCACCCCGACACGGGCTTCGTCGCCCTGCCCGGCGGCAAGACGCGCCTCTACGACCGCTTCCGCGCGCTGGAAATGCCGCCCGCCTTCTTCGCCGACTGCCTCGCCTACGCGCACCGGAAGGGAATGCAGTTCGCCTGCTCCCCGTTCGGACTGAAAAGCCTCGCCGAACTGCTCGAAATCCGCCCCGACGCGGTGAAAATCGCCTCGCCCGAGCTGAACCACGAGCCGCTCCTGCGCGCCCTCGCCGACTGGCGCGCCGAGCACCCCGTCCCCGTCATCCTCTCCTCGGGCGTGTCCACCCTCGCGGACATCGAGCGCGCCCTCGCCATCCTCGGCACGGACGGCGTGACCCTGCTCCACTGCGTGACAAGCTACCCCGCACCCGAGACCGACTACAACCTCACGCTCGTGCGAAACCTCGCGCGGACGTTCGGCGTGGCGACCGGCGTGAGCGACCACAGCCTCGGCCCCGTGCTCGTCCCCGCGCTCTCCGCCGCCATGGGCGCGACCATGGTCGAAAAGCACATCACGCTGAGCAAGGAAACCGACGGGCTGGACGACCCCGTCGCCCTCGACGGCGAGCAGTTCGCGCACCTGTGCCACTGCGCCCGCCAGTGCGCCGCGCTCCTCCGCCGCCACGGACAGGAACAGGGAAGCCGCCTCATCATCGCGCAGATGGAAGACGAATTCGGCAGGGAAACCGTGCGCGCGGTGCTCGGCGACGGCGTGAAGCGGCTCGCCCCGAGCGAGCGCGAAAACTACGGCCGGACGAACCGCAGCCTCCACTACCGGCGCGCGCTCAAGAAGGGCGAGACCGTCACCGCGGACGACATCGGCGTGCTGCGCACCGAGAAAATCCTCAGCCCCGGCATCAGCCCCGCGTTCCTGTACACCGTCACCGGCGCGACCCTCACGCGAGACGTGCAGGACGGCGCGGGCGTGCAGTGGGAGGATTTTTTGACGCGC
>JAFLSP010000324.1 GCA_022510885.1 Treponema sp.
CGAAAGCGCGGCGATTTTTGTGATGGCCTCTTCCCTCGCGGAAAAGCCGTCCGTCCGATGTTCCATGTTCGTTCCTCCTTGTGATGGAAGTTCGTTCTGAGTTTTCGTGTTTTTGTCCGCCCCTCCGCACGAAGCGAGAAGCAGGACCGATAATGCTGCGAGCAAAAGTTTTTTCATTTCTCTCTCCTTAATGTTTTTTGATGATTTTATTGTAACGATGGCGGATTTTTCCCTCTACTCCACCACCACAAGCTCGTACTCAAGGCTTCCCATGCCGAGCGCGGCGGCGTGCTCAATGGCGTGGAAGCCGTGCTTGGACTCGAACAGGTCGGTGAGCGGCTTGCTTCCCTCCGCGGCCCGAATCAGGTCGAGGCTCGCCTTGTCCAGCGCGACGGGGTCGGTCGAGGCGAGGATGCCGATGTCGGGGATGACGGGCTTGGGGTGGGTGCTGCCGTAGTCGCTCTCGGTGGACAGCTTGAAGAGGAAGTTCAGGTACACGACACGGCCTCCGAAGTGGTCGATGACGGACTTTGCCGCCTCCGCGTTCGCCTCAAGGAAAGCGTCCTGGTCCCGGTGGGTGTAGCGCGCGCTCGTCGTCCCGCCCGAGTGGATGAGCCGCTTTCCCGCCGCGTTCGACACGCCGATGGACAGGTTCTTCATGATTCCGCCGATTCCCGACACCGCGTGCCCCTTGAAGTGCGTGAGGACAAGGAGCGAGTCGTAGTTCTTCAGGTGCGAGCCGACCACGTTGTACGGAAGGACACGCCCGCCCTCCACCGCAAGGCGCATCTCGCCCTCCTCGTCGATGATGTCAACGGGCGCGACCTTGGTGAAGCCGTGCTCCTCGGCGATTTCCCGGCGGATTTTCACCGAGTCGCTCACGCCGGTGGAGTTGATGTACGTCGCCCCGAGCTTCCTCACGAGCGGCGCGGAAAGCTCCGGCTGGATGTACAGGTAGCCGCCCGGCTCGCCCATGCTCTGCTGCACGGCGACCCTCCCCGAGAGCGGTTTGCCCAGCCTCTCGTACAGGGCGAGCGCGCTTTGCGCGGACACCTCGCGCGAGAAGTAGACGACCGGCTTTTTCGCCGCCTGCGCGAACAGCGC
>JAFLSP010000325.1 GCA_022510885.1 Treponema sp.
GACGCGGGAGGCGAGCAATGAAACCCGTCATCTATGAGAAGCGCGGCGGCGCGGAAATCGTCCGCTACGAATGCGCGGCGCAGTCCTATCCCGCGCACACCCACGCGAGCCACGTCACTTTTGGCCGCGTTACTGGCGGCGCGGTGCGCGTCATCATCGGCGGCAGGGCGCGCCTGTGCCGTGCGGGGGACGTTTTCTGCATTCCGCCCGACGTGCCGCACGCGCTGGAGGCGGTGGGCGGCTCGCCGTACTCCATGACGGTCGCCTGCGTTCCCGTCCGCGAGAAGCCGTGCGACGGCGGCGAGCCTTTCACGAGAACGCTCAAGCGGCTGATTCTGGGCGGACCGGAGCGCCCGCTCACGATTGGCTGCATGGCGAAAAGCGCGGGAATCAGCCCGTACCATCTGATTCGCCGGTTCAAGGCGGACTGCGGCCTCACCCCGCATCAGTTCCAGATGCAGTGCAGGGTCAGGAAGGCGCAGGGGCTGCTTGCCGAAGGCAGAAGCGCGACCGAGGCGGCATACGAGGCAGGCTTCTGCGACCAGAGCCACCTCGACCGCTGCTTCCGCCGCATCGTGCGGCTCACTCCGAGCGAGTACGCCGCGTCCACGGCGGTCTGCCCTAGCGCAGGGCCGGAATGAACTTGGCGAGCAGGAAAAGCCCGTCCTTGCCCGCGCGCACCTCGTGCGGAGCGCCTTGCCGAATGACGGAGACGACGCCCGCCTCGTAGCGGACCTCCGCGCCGCCGTGGACGCACTCGCCGGAGCCGGAAATCACCTCGTGGATTTCCAGTTGCGCCTTGTGCGCGTGGCTTCCGATGGCTTTTCCCGGCGCGACGCGCACAAGATGAAGGCTGACCGCGCCGCCCGTGTCCTCTGCGGTGACGATGTGCTTCATCTCCACGCCCGCGAAGTCCGGGTGCCTCACCCACGGAATCCCCGCGAAGTCCGCCGTTTTTCCCGGCAGCCGCAGCGCGCCGCCCTCAAATAAACCGAACAAATCGTTTCCCATGATTTCCTCCTGTTGGGTTCGTTGGGCGCAGTATACTGCGGAAAATCGGGCGCGGCTTGGATAAAATTGCGGTGGCGCGAGAACGTGCGCCG
>JAFLSP010000326.1 GCA_022510885.1 Treponema sp.
GGCGACAAAATCATGGGCAACACGGGCTTCGCGCTTGTGGGCGTGAGCCTTGCGGTGAGTCTCCTCACGCTTCCGCTTTACGCGGTGGCGAGGAAGTTTGAGGACGAGGAGCGCGCGCTCCAGCTCAAGATGAAGACGCAGGTTGACCGCATCAAGACTTTTTTTAAGGGCGACGAGCAGTACATGCTGCTTTCCACGTACTACCGCCAGAACCATTACCACCCGATTATGCAGTTGCGCTCTGCGTTCGGCATTCTGATTCAGATTCCGTTTTTTACGGCGGCGTACTCGTGCCTTTCGCACATGCCCGCCCTGCACGGACACAGCCTTCTTTTTATCGCGGATTTGGGACAGCCCGACGCGCTCTTTAAAATCGGCGGATTTTCGGTGAACGTGCTTCCGCTTTTGATGACGGCAATCAACTGCGTTTCGGGCGCGGTCTACACGAAGGGGCTTCCGCTGCGCGAAAAGTTGCAGGTCTATCTGCTCGCGCTGCTGTTCGTCGTACTGCTCTATAACAGTCCGTCGGGGCTCGTCATCTACTGGACGATGAACAACGTCTTTTCGCTCGTGAAAAACGTGTTCTACCGCTTCAAGAATCCGCTCAAGGTTTTCTATTGGATTTGCGCTGCGGCGTGCGCCGCTTTCGCCGTGTACTTGGTGTTCTCGCATCGCTACAACCTTGCGAACAAGACGCTGATGATTGCGGGCTGCCTGATTGTAATCGCATCGCCTTTGATTGTGCGCTTCGCGAACCGCGCGGTCGATTGTCTGCTTTTTCCCCTGCGCGACAGCAGGCGGCTTCGGACGGGGCTGTTCCTTGCGAGCGCGGGCGCGTTCACGCTGCTTCTCGGGCTTGTCATTCCGTCGCTTTTGATTGCGTCGTCGCCGATTGAATTTTCGGGCATCGACAGCTATCCCGACCCGAGGTTTTTCGTGCGCAACACCTTCGTGCAGGCGTTCGGGCTGTGCTTCCTTTGGCCGTCGCTTGTGTTCTTCCTTTTTAAAGAGCGCGTGCAGACATTGCTTGCGTCTCTGTTCCTTTTCCTCTCGCTTTCCGCGCTGCTGAACGCCTTTGTGTTTCAGGGCG
>JAFLSP010000327.1 GCA_022510885.1 Treponema sp.
TTCCGATAATCAGAACATGCAGCAGTACACGGCAGCCCTCATCGGCACGGGCAGAATCGGATTCTCGCTCGGATTCGACAAAAAGCGCGAGCAGCCCGCCTCGCACACCATGGCACTGCGCGCGAACCGGCGCATCCGCCTCATCGCGGGGGCGGACACGGACGAGGAGCGGCTCGCGCGGTGGAAAAAGCACGTGCGCGGCGCGCAAGCATTCGCCACGAGCGACGCGCTGTACGCCGCCTGCGCGCCCGACATCGTGACCGTCGCCGTCAACGAGAGCGCGCACAAGGCCGAGTGCATCAAGGCGATAGCGGCAAAGCCGCGCCTCGTCATACTGGAAAAACCCGTCGCGCTCACCAGCGCGGAGGCACAGGACATCGCCGCCTGCGCGCGCGAGCACGGCGTGCCCGTCATGGTGAACCACGAGCGCCGCTTTGCCCACGACTACCGCGCCGCAAAGGACTACCTGCGCCGCATCGGCGACCTCCAGATGATTCGCGCCGACCTCTTCTCCGGCCTGCGCGTCTACAGCGCGGCGCACGAATCCGACGGCGCGTACAGCCTGCTCCACGACGGCACCCACCTCGTGGACATCGTGCAGTTCCTGCTGGAAGACCTCTGCCCCCCGCCGCACGAGCCGGACGAGCCGCTGCTCCCCGCCCCCGCCGTGACCGGCATCCACGCCGACGAAAAAGGCGACATCCGCAACTTCACCGCGCGCTACGCCCTCCCCGCCTGCCCCGAAATAACCATCACGATGAGCGGGCGCAGCCGCTTCTTCGCCTTCGCCGTGGACATCCTCGGCACGACCGGCCGCATCTGCCTGGGCAACGGCTTCGCCAAGTTCTACTCGGCGCAGGAAAGCCGCCTCTACACCGGCTTCCGCTCGCTCGCGCGGGATTCCGCCGTGCGCCTCCCCAAAAAGACCGGCTACTTCGCCAACATGGTGCAGAACGCCGTCGATTTCCTCGACCGCGCCGCCCCCCTCGCCAGCCCGCTCGCAACCGCCATCGCCGACCTCAAAGCCCTGGAAGCGATAAAAGCACGGCTCGTGTCCCAAACTGAGCCGCAATGACCG
>JAFLSP010000328.1 GCA_022510885.1 Treponema sp.
ACGACCGCGCACGCCGTCTCGTCGCAGGAGGTCTCAATGCCCAGCACCTTCATGCCGTCCATTCTACGATTTTTTCCTGAATTTCTCAATGCGTCCGCCCCGCAGCCCGTGCATAAATTCCGTTTTTCGTGTATATTCGGGTATCGGGAGAAAACCAACAGAACCGTGCCCGGCGCAAGCATCCGGCACGAAGAGGTCATTATGAAAAAAGCACTGCCATTGTTCCTTGCGGCAAGCCTTGCCGCGCTGTCAACGCTCGGCTGCCTGTCAACGTCCACCACGGCCGCGGGAAGCGTGAACGCAGACCGCCAGCAACTCATGCTCGTCTCCGAGGAGGAGATGGTGGCGAGCGCGAACGCATCCTACGCGCAGGTCATCGCGGAGGCAAAGGCGAACGGCATCCTGAACACAAACGCCGCCACGACAAACCGCGTGCAGACGGTGGCTAAGCGGCTCATCGCGCAGACCGGCACGTTCCGCGCGGACGCGCCCGGCTGGGACTGGCAGGTGAACGTCATCACCGACAGCACGGTGAACGCCTGGTGCATGGCGGGCGGAAAAATCGTCGTGTACACGGGAATCATCGAAAGCCTGAGCCTGACCGACGCGCAGCTCGCCGCCGTGATGGGGCATGAAATCTCGCACGCGCTGCGCGAGCACAGCCGCGAGCAGGTAAGCCAGCAGGCACTCACAAGCGTGGGAGTATCGGTGGTCGCAGGCCTCGCCAAATTCGGCACGGTAGGAAACACCATGCTCGCAATCGCCGCGGAATACGGTCTTACGCTCCCGTTCTCGCGCTCACACGAGACGGAAGCGGACAACATCGGCACGGAACTGATGGCGCGCGCCGGCTATGACCCGCACGAGGCCGTCGCCGTCTGGGAGAAGATGTCCGCGCTCGGCACGTCAAGCACGCCCGAATTCATGAGCACGCACCCGTCGAACACGAGCCGCATCAAGAACCTCACGAAGATTTCGGAGAAGGTCTACCCGCTCTACCAGGAAGCGACGAAATAACCCGCCCCGCAATGCGCTAGCGCAGCATGGACGGCGTGGCAAAGCGGTAGCCCTGCGCCG
>JAFLSP010000329.1 GCA_022510885.1 Treponema sp.
CTTGCAAATCTGCTCCGCGCAGTCGCCGTTGCCGTAGAGCGGCGGCACGTCCGCGGGGCGCGCAAGCTTGCGCACGCCATAGATTATCCGCTGCGTGTCCGCCCCGGCAAGCGTGTTCCAACCACTTTCCACAAGCTCCACCCATTCGGTGCTGTCGCGCATGGTGACGCACGGCTTCCCAAAGAAAAACGCCTCTTTCTGCACGCCGCCGCTGTCCGTGAGGACGCACTTGCACTTTTCCTCGTAGGCAATCATCTCAAAATAGCCGACCGGCTCAATCATTCTCACGTGCGCACCGAACGAAAGATTGTTCTGCGCGAGGATTTTTCTGGTGCGCGGGTGCACGGGGAACACGAACCGTTCCTCCGAGAGCGCGTTGACGGCATCGACAATCGCCGCAAGACGTCTGATGTCATCAGTGTTCTCCTGCCGGTGGACTGTAAGCAGGATGAAATCCCTGTCATCAACATGGACGGCATTGCGCGCGCGGTAATAAAGGCTCGCCTCGTACATGATGTCGCCGGTCATGCAGACACGCCTGCAGTCCGCGGAAGGCTTCGCCGAGCCGTCATGGGCGCAGTCAGCTATCCCCTCTGCCTCAAGGTTTTTCACGGCCATCGCAGTCGGGCAAAAAAGGTATGCGGAAAGGTGGTCCGTGAGGCGGCGGTTCTGCTCCTCGGGCATTGCCATCATAAAACTGCGCAGCCCTGCCTCCACGTGAATCACCGGCACAAGCAGCTTGCTTGCGGCAAGTGCGCCCGCCAGCGTTGAGTTCGTGTCACCGTACACAAGGAGCGCATCCGGCTTTCTTTCGAGCAAAAGCTCCTCTATCCCCGCCAGCATCGCCCCGGTCATCTTGCCGTGGCTACCGCTCCCCATGCGCAGGTTCACGTCCGGCTGCGGGATGTCCATCTCGCGGAAGAACACTTCGCTCATATTCGCGTCATAGTGCTGCCCAGTATGGACAAGCGTCTCTGTGATTCCAACCTGCGGATTATCCCGCAGATAACGACTGAGCACCGCCGCCTTGACGAACTGCGGACGTGCGCCGATTACGGTGAGAATGTGCATGGTG
>JAFLSP010000033.1 GCA_022510885.1 Treponema sp.
CCCTTGTAGACCACGTTCTCCAGCATGACGGGCTTTATCTCCACCTCGCCGATGCGGAAGTCCGTGCCGTGGATGGCGTTGTAGAGCGACAGGAAGTAGTCCTTCGCGTTCACGTTGCGCCCGAACAGGTTCACGAACAGCGTGTCGCGGTAGGTGCGCTTGGGCGGCGTTTTGTCCGTCGCCGGTTGCTGACAAGATTTCGTTTCGTTTGCCATAATTTCCTCGCTTTTGGTAACGATGCGCAAGCGTTCTGCCTGCATATCGTTATATGCGCAGAAATGCAGTTTTTACCAAAAACGTTCGCAATTTCGTAATATTTTTACTTCTCACACCGCACGGGGAAAAATACGGGAACGTGGTGGCTGTGGTTCTCGAAACCTCCGTTCCCTCCCTCATTGACTTTTCTGCGCTTTTCGCTAGAATGGAACGGTATCGTTTCGGTACAACTGTCTGGCGCGGTGCAAAGACCACGCCACCACAAACCCTTGTTTGTGTTCTACCGTTCCGACGGCTTGCAAATCGGTGTCCGGGAGCGTCCTGCTGCTGGGCTCCGACGGGTCGCCGCGAGGGACGGCGGGGCAGTCCATGTATGGGTATCTCAAGGGAAAATCTATTTTTAAGGAGTAAGTCATGGCACTTACGAAAGAAGAGACTGCTGCTATCGTCAGCAAATTCGGTGCGAACGAATCGGACACCGGCAACACGAAGGTGCAGATTGCGCTGCTCACGGAGCGCATCAAGCAACTGACCGCGCACAAGAAGGCGTTTCCCAAGGACACGGGCGCGTCGCGCGGGCTGCTCAAGGCGGTCGGGCAGCGCAGGAAGCTGCTCAAGTACCTGCAGAACCGTGACCTGGAGCTGTATCGCGCGCTCATCAAAGAGCTTGGCTTGCGCAAATAGGCGGAGCGTGCAATGGCAGTCGAAAGAGTAACGTATAAAATCGGCAACGACGAGCTTGTCCTTGAGGCGGGCAGGGTCGGCAAGCAGGCGAACGGGTGCGTGTTCGCGCAGTTCGCGGGTGCGGCAATCGTGGCGACGGTCTGCTGCTCCTCCGAGGTGAAGGAGGGGCTGGACTTCGTTCCCGTCACGGTCGAGTACAACGAGAAATACTACGCCGCGGGCAAGATTCCCGGCGGCTTCATCAAGCGCGAGGGGCGGCCCAAGGACAAGGAGATTCTGGTCTCCCGCCTGATTGACCGCCCGATGCGCCCGCTGTTCGAGGTCTCGTTCGGGCGCGAAATCCAGATTGTGCCGACCTGCGTCTCGTCGGACGGCGTGAACCCGCCGGACATCATCGCGGTCATCGCGGCGAGCGCGGCGGTCTCCATCAGCGACATCCCGTTCCACGGGCCGGTCGCGGCGTGCCGCGTCGCCTACCTGAACGGCGAGTACGTCATCAACCCGACCTTCAGGCAGATTGAGGCGGCGGATTTGGAGATTGTGGTCGCGGGCACGAAGGACGGCTTCACGATGGTGGAGGGCGGCGCGAACGAGGCGAGCGAGGAGGTGATGCTCGGCGCGCTCGCGAAGGCGGAGGGCTTCATCAAGGCGATGTGCGAGCTTCAGGAGCAGCTCGTCGCGAAATGCGGCAAGGAGAAGCTCCCGCTCAGCCCGCTTGCGGTGGAGCTTGCCAACCGGGACGCGATTGTCGCCGAGGCGACGCCGCTCCTGGAGAAGGCCTGCTTCCAGGACGGCAAGATGAACCGCGGCAGCGCAATCAGCGCGGTCAAGAAGCAGCTGCTCGCCGCCCACGCGGAGCAGTTCGAGGACGACGTGCAGCGGAAGCTGTTCGACCAGTGCTTCGACGACATCCAGTACGACCTGCTGCGCCGGAGCATCCTCGACAAGGGCGTGCGCATCGACGGGCGCAGGTGCGACGAAATCCGCCCGATTACCTGCGAGGTGAACGTGCTGCCGCGTCCGCACGGAAGCGCGCTGTTCACGCGCGGCGAGACGCAGTCGCTGGCGGTCACGACGCTCGGCACGGCGATGGACGCGCAGGTGTTCGACGACATTGACGGCGAGCGCAGCGAGCATTTCATCCTGCACTACAACTTCCCGCCGTATTCGGTGGGCGAGACGGGCCGCCTGAGCACGGGCCGGCGCGAAATCGGCCACGGGAACCTCGCGCGCCGCTCGCTCGCGCCGATGGTGCCGTCCATCGAGGAATTCCCGTACACGGTGCGCGTCGTCTCCGAAATTTTGGAGTCGAACGGCTCCTCGTCGCAGGCCTCCACCTGCGGCGGCTGCCTGTCGCTCCTTGCGGCGGGCGTTCCGATGAAGAAGATGGTCGCGGGCATCGCGATGGGGCTCATCACGGAGGCGGAGGGCGACAATCCCTACGGCCGCTACCAGATTCTCTCCGACATCCTCGGCGAGGAGGACCACCTGGGCGACATGGACTTCAAGGTGGCCGGCACGAAGGACGGCATCACGGGCTTCCAGATGGACATCAAGATTGCCGGCGTGACGACCGAAATCATGCAGAAGGCGCTCGCGCAGGCGAAGGAAGGCCGCTTGCACATCCTCTCCATCATGGAGAAGTGCATCAGCAAGCCGCAGCCCATCAGCCCGTTCGCGCCGAAAATCCTGACGATGAAAATCGACACGGACAAAATCGGCGCGCTCATCGGGCCGGGCGGAAAGACCATCAAGGCGCTGTGCGCCCAGTACGGCGTCAAAATCGACACGGCCGACGACGGCACGGTCACCGTCTACGGGCACACGGGCAAGAACGCCGAGGAGGCGAAGGTCGCGATTCACGGCATCGTGGACGACCCCGAGGTGGGCACGATTTACAACGGCACGGTCAAGCGCATCATGGAATTCGGCGCGTTCGTCGAAATCCTGCCGGGCAAGGAGGGGCTGTGCCACATCTCCAAGCTCTCGCGCGAGCGCGTGAGCAAGGTCACCGACGTGCTCAAGGAGGGGCAGCAGATTCCCGTCAAGCTGCTTGAGGTTGACAAGATGGGGCGGCTGAACCTGTCGTACATCGACGCGCTTGAGGCGCAGCAGAAATAGCAGATAGGATGCCGGCGCGGCTTGCGTCCGGCATCTGCCTGTTTGCACGGAACTCCAGTCCAGAAGGATTGGAGTTTTTTCGTTTATCTGCTAGACTGACGCAATGGATGTTCTGATTTCTTGCACCGTGGCTGACGGCGCGGTGCTGCCCGAATACAAGACGGCGGGCGCGGCGGGTGCGGACGTGTGCGCGCTCTTGGACGAGCCGGTCACGCTCGCGCCCATGCAGCGCGCGCTGATTCCCACGGGGCTGTCCTTTGCAATCCCGGCGGGCTACGAGGTGCAGGTGCGCCCGCGCTCGGGGCTTGCGGCGAAGAACGGCATCACCTGCCTGAACGCGCCCGGCACGATTGACAGCGACTACCGCGGCGAGGTGAAAGTGATTCTGATAAATCTGGGGCAGGAGCCGTTCACGGTGCGCAACGGCGACCGCATCGCGCAGTTGGTCGTCGCGCCGGTGACGACGGGCGACTTCCGCGCGGTCACGGAACTGGACGTGACCGCGCGCGGAAATGGCGGATTTGGCAGCACGGGCGTGAGCGGCAACTAGATGACCATCTTTCCCCCCGCGCTGACTGCCCGCGTTTCCGCATCGCTCGTTCGGGGCAAAGAACGGCTCGCGGGCTTCAATCTGCTCAACAGCCTGTGCGCGCTTGCGGCGCGGGCATGCCGTCGGCTGGGCTTCCGTGAGGCGGGCGAGCGGCTTGCGGTGCTCATGCAGGAGGACACGGGCATCAACCGCTTCGTGATGGTGCGCTATCTGACCAAAGAGCTGTTCCTCTATTTTTTTATTGCGTTCTTGTTCTTTTTTATGGTCTTTTTCTGCAACCAGATTCTGCTGCTTGCGGAGAACGTGCTGAAAAAGCGCGTGCCGCTCATGGACGTGCTGCGGCTCATCTCGTACTCGCTGCCCTTCATCATCGCGCAGTCCGCGCCCTTTGCGACGCTCGTGGGCTTTCTGATGTGCCTCGGTCGTCTGATGACGGAGAACGAGGTGCTTATCCTGCGCGCGTCGGGCATGGGCTACGGCATCATCATCGTCCCCGTCGTCGCCCTGGGGCTGGTGATTTCGGTCGCGTCGTTTTTCGTGAACGACTATCTGCTCCCGCTCGGCACGCTCAAGTACAATCAGCTGCGGCGCACGATTTTGATGTCCAACCCGGCGATTGAGCTGGAGTCGAATTCGGTCAAGCGCACGAACGACAAGACGCTGGTCATCGGGCAGGTGAGCGGCACGGACGTGAGCGACCTGATTTTCTTCGACACGGACACGGACGGCAACCAGCGCATCATCGTGGCGAACGATTCGGTGGTGGAGAAGTCGGCGGAAAGCGGCGTGCTGATGTCCATGGAGATGGACGATGCGTCGGTGGTCTTCTTCAAGACCGGCAGGCGCGATGACTTTGACGTGCTGATGGCGCGGCACATGCTGCTGAATATCTTTGAGTCGTCGTTTTTCAGCACCTCGTCGCACGTCAATCCGAACGAGATGACTTCCTACGACCTGCGCAAGCGCATCGGCGAGATGGAGCGGGAAGAGAACGTTGACCCGAAGAGCCTGAACAAGTACAAGCTGGAGTATAACAAGAAATTCTCTATGCCGTTCGGCTCGATTTTCTTTGCCGTTCTCGCGATTCCGCTGTCGCTCCTGTTCGGCAAGCACAACGGGCAGACCATCGGGCTGATAATCGGGCTGTTCATCTCCGTGGCGTACTGGGCGATGATGATTTTGGGGCAGATTTTCGGCTCGCGCAGCGGCACGAACGGCGTGGTTCTGATGTGGATTCCGAATGCCGTCATCGGCGTGGCGGCGCTGTTTTTCTACACGCAGTTGGGGCGGCGATGAAACTGACGCAGTATTTGTTCAAACGGTTTATCCCGCTTTTTCTTGGCGCGCTCGCGTTTTTCGCGCTCGTCCTCGTCCTGGTGGATTTGCTGATGAACCTGTGGAATTACATCTCGAATCAGGTGCCGGGTGCGACGGTGGCGCGGATTCTGCTGCTCTACGTGCCGAAGTGCGTGTGGTACGCCACGCCGCTCGCGATTCTGTTCGCCGTCTCGTACACGCTCAGCGACTTTTACGCGAGCAACGAGCTGGTCGCGATTTTTGCGTCGGGCGTTCCGCTCATCTCCTTCACCGCGCCGCTCCTTGTCTTTTCGTTCGTCCTGAGCATCGCGCTGTTCGTGTTCGACGACCGGCTCGTCGTGCCCACGTATGCGCAGAAGACGGCGTTGCAGGAGAAATCGCTGGACAAGGAGAAGTCGCTGAACAACGACAAAATCGTGGTGATTGCCGAGGGCGGCAGCATCGTGTACAAGGCGGACTATTACGACGACGGCGCGAAGCGGCTCTACACGGTCTACGTCGTCGTCAGGAACGAGGACAAGACGCTCGCGGCGGTTATCCGGGCGGATTCGGCGGTGTTCCAGAACGGACACTGGAATCTTTCGGGCGGCACGCAGTACACGTTCGCGGACGGTGCGATGATGATGCGCAGTCCCGACCCCGCGCTGGTGGAGCGGCTGACCGAAGAGCCGACGACGTTCCAGAACAACACGGTGAGCGTGGAGACTGTGAGCGCGCGCGAGGCGCAGCAGTACATCGAGCACTTGCAGAAGGCGGGGCTGCCGTTCAGCGAGGAACTGAGTCTGTACTACAAGAAATTCGCGTTTCCGTTCGTGCTGTTCATCGTCGTGTTCCTGTCGGTCGGCCTGAGCGGAAAGACGCGGAAGAACGTGCTGCTCGTGAGTCTTGCGGCGTGTATCAGCGCGGCGGTGCTGTTCTACGTGAGTCAGATGATAACGATGCTGCTCGCGAAATTCCAGTATATCAGCCCGTTCATGGGCGCGTGGTTTCCCGTGTTCTTGTTCGTGGCGATAAGCGTGGTGCTGCTGCGCTACGCGCGCACGTGAGGAAAGGATATGACGGCGGATATTTTTGACATAACGCATACTGACGCAAACGGTCGCGCGCGCACGGGCGTGCTGCATCTCCCTCATGGCGACGTGCATACTCCCGTGTTCATGCCGGTGGGGACGAACGCGACGGTCAAGGCGCTCACCAGGGACGACTTGGAGGACATCGGCTTTGAGATTATCCTTGCGAACACGTACCATCTGTATCTGCGTCCGGGCAGCGACACGATTGAACAGGCGGGCGGTCTGCACGGATTCAGCGGATGGCAGCGCAATTTCCTCACGGATTCGGGCGGCTTTCAGGTGTGGAGCCTCTCGCCGTTGCGGAAGATTACGACGCAGGGCGTGGAATTCAGAAGCACGGTTGACGGTTCAAAGCACTTCTTCACGCCCGAAAGCGTGGTGGACGTGCAGACGCAGTTCAACAGCGACATCCAGATGCAGCTGGACGTATGCACGGGATTCGACACTTCGAAAACCGATGCGCAACTTGCGCTCACGATGACGATGCAGTGGGCGAGACGGGCGAAAGCGGCGTGGCTCAAAAAACGCGACCAGGGCTATGCGGGGATGCTCTTCCCGATTGTGCAGGGCAATTTCTTTGAGGATTTGCGCGCGCGTTCGGCGGAATTCGTGGCTGGGCTCGACCTGCCCGGCATCGCGATTGGCGGTCTGAGCGTAGGCGAGCCTGCCGACGTGTTCGCGTCCATGCTCGACTACACGGCGCGGCTGCTTCCCGAACGCAAAGTGAAGTACGTGATGGGCATCGGCACGCCGGACTATATCCTGAACGCGGTGCACAGCGGCATTGATATGTTCGACTGCGTGCTTCCCACGCGCAACGCCCGCAACGGCTCGTATTTTACGCACGACGGCAAGCTCTCCATCAAGCAGGAACGCTTTGCGCGCGACTTCTCGCCGGTCGATGCCGAATGCACGTGCAAGGTCTGCCGCACGTACAGCCGAGCCTATCTGCGCCACCTCTTCAAGGCGCAAGAAATCCTGAGCGCGACGCTTGCCAGTTACCACAATCTTTTTTTCTTGCAGACGATGATGCGCGAAATCCGTAACGCAATCGCGGAGAATCGGTTTGAGGAATATAGGACGGCGTTTTTGCGTCGTTTTGCCGCCGGAAACATCCGATAATAACAGGGGATTCTATGAGACACATCGCGACGATTGCAGCCATTCTTTTTCTCGCGCTGCCGTTTTTTGCGCAGGAGGCGGAAGGGCAGGACGCGGATTTCGGGACGCACACGGTGACGATTCCGAGCGCAAAGCGGCCGAAGACTGCCGACGCGGACAAAGTGCGCGAGCTTGACGGCGAGGACACCGAGGCGGACAAAGAGAAACGCCGCGATACGCTTCGCTTCGGCTTGGAGAGCGAAATCAGCGACCTGATTGGCGAGCTGACGAACAAAGCGGATTCGCGCTACGCCAGCGAGGTGTATGACCTGTTCACGGAGACCAAGAACAGCACGATTCGGGAAAATGCATTGCGCTATTTTGCCAAGTTGGAGGACCCTTGTGTAGAGGACTTTGCGGTTGCGGTTTTGGATGACCCCTATGACGAAAAACAGAGCATAGTGAACGCCTGCTTTGACTACGTGAAGGCGGTCAAGACGAAGGAAGCCGTCGCGCCCGTGCTGAATCTGCTCGAAAGCGACAACGAGATGTATTTCAACCAGTGCATGGAGACGCTCGGCAAAGTCGGTGGCAGCGACGAGGCTGTCTATCTTGCCGGCTACCTTGACCGTGAGGATTTGTCCGTGCCGCAGAAGCAGTCGCTCGTCCGTGTGCTCGGCGAGCTGAAGGCGACGGAGACCTACGGCCGCCTTGTTGAGATTGCCGAGGACAAGGAAGAGAACACGTTTATGCGGATGTACAGCGCGGAGGCAATCGGCGCGATGGAAAATCCCGACGCGGTGGACGTTTTGCTTGCCTTGTATGAGGACGCCGACCCGAATATGCGCATTGCCGTGGTAAAAGGACTGGCGCATTTTCCCCGTAATGACGAGGCGAAGAAGACGGTCGTGCAGGCAATCCGCGATTCGTACTATAAAGTGCGTTTGGAGGCAATCGGCGTGGTCAGCGAGCAGGGTATGACCGAGGCTGTGCCGTATCTTATCCATCGGGCGAAGAACGACCCCGAGAACGTTGTCAAGGATGCGACCTATCCCGTCATCGCACGGCTCAACACGACGGAGGGAAATGATTTCCTTGTCAGTCAGATTACCGACAAAAAGGTCGCCGATACGACCAAAGCAAAAGTTGCGACCGCACTGCTTGCGGAGAACCACGCGGGGACGGCGGAAATCCTTGCGCTTGCCAAGGAAGTGGTGGGCGACGACGCGAAGAACAACCCGCGCAAGCCGTTGCGCTACGCGCTCGGCAAAGAATTCGCCAAGTACGGTCGCGGCGAGTTCGCCGATATTTGCTCGGACTATCTTGCGAGCAAAGACGTTGCCACGCAGGGCACGGGGCTTGACATCTACAACAAGGGCAAATACGCGAGCGTCGAACGCGAGGTGCGCGCGCTTGCCGACCAGTACGACCCTGGCGCAAGGACGAAGAACGTGAACGCGCAAAAAGCGGCGAAAATTCTCGGCATCAGCGAGGAAGAGTCGGCGCGGAAAGCGGAGTCGCGCGCAGCCGAAAATGGCGCAAAATAATTACGTGTACAGACTGTTCAGCACACGATAAACGGCGCTTGCGGTCTCTTTCTGTGCGGGGGTGAGCGCGCCGCTTGCCTCGTCAACCAATGTTTCAAGACTTGAAAGGCTTTCGTTGAGTGCCGTCGAAAAGCCGCGGCTCACCTTGAACCAGTACGTTCCCTTGCCGTTGGTGTGCAGGCAGATGAAGCCGTACTCGCGGCTTTTTGCCTTTGCCATCGTGACGCGCAACACGTAGTCTAGGCTCGTTACCAGTGTCTGCGCGCTGCCTTCCTCGTCAAGTTGCACGTTCATGCCGCGCGGCCAGTTTTTTTCGCCGATAGGCAGCAGGTCGAGCGTCTTGGTGAGCCGGCAGATAAGTTCCAGTTTTTCGCCGGCGAGCAGTTCCCCGCCTTTAAGCAGGATTTTGCCTTTCAGCCCGCCGATTTGCGCGAGTCGGTTTTCGTCATGCTCGGCAAGCAGTGCGGACTTGAATTGGTCGAACGGCAGGATGAGCATTTTCTTTCCCTTGGCTTTTTGCAGCTCAAAGGGAACGCCGCCAATCGTCACGGTGTTTTCGTTCCTGCTTTTCTTCGTTCTGTCGTCAGCATGGCCGTCGTCGTTGCCCCGCTTTCCGCGCGCGCTGTCAAGCCGGGCTTCCAAATCAGGCGAGATGCGCTGGAGCAGGGGGCGCGTGAGCGGCGATACGCTCATGGCGAACATTCGGCTCGTCCGCACGATTTCGCCCGCCACGATGAACGGCGGTTCCTTGCGGAACATGCTGGAGCCGGGGTGGATGGTGATGTGGTCGGCGGTGAGGCTGCGGTAGCTCTCGCGCCCCTCGCGCGCGCACACAAACTGAATCATGCCCGAGGCGACGCAGCACAGGTAGTCGTCCATGGAGCCGCCGCGCGTAATCGGGAAGCCGAGCGCGGACACCTCCTCCTCCAGTTGCTGCTTGATGTTGGCGATTTCTGCCATCACTTTTTCGTCGAGGTAACTGTTCTTGCAGAAGCGTTCCTGCTGCTTCGCATTCTGGTTCTGGTACGTGCGGAACAGGCGGAGATAGGACACGAAGTCGCCCCGCTCGTCGCGGAAAGCATGGTGTGCCTTGCGCGCGTCCATCTCCTCGCCGGGCGGCAGCACGAACGGCGACTGCGCACTTAAGAATGCCGCCGCAATCAGCGTCTCCTCCAGCACGTCGGGGTAGCGCGTCATGCTTTCCACGAGGATGCGGCTCACGCGCGGTTCGAGCGGGAATTCGGTCATCAGCTTGCCTACGGAAGAGAGCGTGCGGTCCTCGTTGAGCGCGCCGAGCAGGTTGAGCGTGTCAATCGCACCGAGAATGCCCTCTTTTCCCGGCGGCGAGATGAAGTCGAACGATTCAAAGTCGGTGATGCCCAGTTCCGCCATGCGCAGGACGACCTCGCTCAGGTCGGTGCGGTAGATTTCCTCGGTCGTGTAGAGCTGGCGCGCCTCGAAGTCGTCGCGGGCGTACAGGCGGTAGCACGTGCCCGCGCAGGTGCGCCCCGCCCGCCCGCGCCGCTGGTTGCAGCTCGCCTTGCTCACGGGCGTCTCGGTCAGGCTTGACGTGTAGGTGCGCGGGTTGTAGAAGTTCAGTTTGGCAAGCCCGGTGTCGATGACTGTGGTCACGCCGTTAATCGTGACGGAAGTCTCGGCGATGTTGGTGGAGATGACCACCTTTTTCCTGCCGTGCGGCGCGGGGTCGAACACGCGCTCCTGCTCCTCTTTGGGCAGTCGCCCGTAGAGCGGAATGATGTGCAGCCTGCTGCGGAACGGTGCGGTGGCGAGGCGGCGCACGCAGTCGCGGATGATTTTCTCTCCGGGCAGGAATACGAGAATGTCGCCTTCGTCCTTGTTTTCAAGGACACGCTCAATCGTCGTTTCTATTTTGCGCAGGATTGCCTCGCAGCCGCTTTCGGTCGCGGTGGTGATTTTGAGTGCGGGCGGGTCGTATATCATGGTGACGGGGTAGGTCACCGTGTCAATCGTCACGACGGGGCAGCTGCCGAAGTAGTCGCTGAACGCCTCCGCGTTCATGGTTGCGCTGGAGACAATCACCTTGAAGTCGGTGCGCTCGGCGAGCACGCGCTTGAGCAGGCCGAGCGCGAAGTCGATGTTCAGGCTGCGCTCGTGCGCCTCGTCCACCATGACGACGGAATATTTCGAGAGCCAGGGGTCGAGCTTCATCTCCTGCAAGAGAATGCCGTCGGTCATAATCTTGATTTTCGTGGTCGCGTCGGTCTTGTCCTCAAAGCGCATCTTGTAGCCGACCAGCCCGGGGTAGCCCGTCTTGAGCTGCCGCGCGATGAATTCGCTCACGCTCAGGGCGGCGATGCGGCGCGGCTGGGTCACGGCAATCACGCCGTTCTCCGCGTAGCCCGCCTCGTGCAGGATGACAGGAATCTGCGTGGTCTTTCCGCTGCCCGTGGGCGACTGCACCACGATGACCTGGTTCGCGGCGAGCGTGTCAAGGATGCGCTGCTTTTGCGCGTAGACGGGGAGCGTTTCGTAGTTTATTGCCATGTTGATTGTTCCTTTATCGGTTCCATCAGTTTTTTGCGTTCCGCGAGGTAGTCTGCCCAGTCATCAAGCCCGGCGCGGCGCAGTGAGCGCGGAAGGTCGTCGTCCAGAAGGCGCAGTACGAAGCGGCGATTGGGCGTAATGTACGTGGTGATGAATTGCGGGGCGAGACTTTTTATGGTGAGCGTCGGCGTTCCGGCAGCGTTTGCTGCCCGCTTGAGCGTGACGGTCATCAGCAGCCCGTCGCCCGTGTAGTCGCGGCTGTTGTCGGGCGTGCCGAATTTCGGGGCGGTGCGCTGCCCGCTGATGGTGTTTCCGTTCGCGTACATTATCAGCCCGCCGCGCGTTGCCCTGTCCGCTGGGACGACTTCCCATTCTTTGACCACGTGCGCGTGGTTCGACCACACGATGTCGGCATGGGCTTGCGCAATCAGGTCGCGGTAGAACTGCCGCTGCCGGTCACCGACGGTTCTGATGTATTCCGGCTCGTCGGCGTGGACGGAGACCACGAATATGTCGCACGGATTTTCGTCGCGCAGTCGTTTTAGGTCGGCGAGAATCGTGTCGTGCTTTTCGCTCTTCGGCGGAATGTAGTCGAAGTATTGTGCGTCGGTGCGGGCGTTCACGAGTTCCGTGAATGCGACGAACAGCACCGTCCAGCCGTTTTTGGTGATGACTTGGTACGTGAGCGGCGCGTTTGCCGTCTCCTTGATGCCGCACGCGCGCACGTCTTTCTTTTTCTTAAAGTACGCGAGCGTCTGGCGCATTCCCTCAAGCCCTTGGTCGTTCGTGTGGTTGTTTGCGAGCGAGAACACGTCGAATCCCGCCGCAATCGCCGCGTCGATGTAGGGCGCGTGCATATTGAAATTCGGGTACGAGCTCCAGGGGAGACCGTCGGCAACGGGGGCTTCCACGTTGGCAAAGGCGAGGTCTGCGGCAGATATGACCGGCGCAACCTCGCGCCAGATTGCGTCAAAGTCGCCCGTTTCGTAGTTGACGTTGTGCGCCATGATGTCGCCGGCAAAGAGCAGCGTAATCGTGTTTTCTGTCCGCGTGGAAATGACAGCCCGCTCGGATGCGGGAGTGTCGGTAAGACGTGTGGTCTCGCAGGCGGCGCACAGAAACGAAGCGAGAAGCAAAAAGATGGAACTACGGAACGTAAAACGCGGCATGGTATCAGTATAGCCGAAAACGCGGAAAAAGTACACGAGAAAATCGCCTTGACCACCAAGCCGAATTCAAGGTATGCTAGCGATATGTTTGAAGCGAAAGACACCGATTTGTTCAATCTGGAAGAAGACGATTTCGACACGATTCTTGCGGACGACATCACGTTCCGCGGGACAATTCGCTTCACCAAGCCGTTCATGATTCGCGGAAAGGTCTACGGGACAATTGCGGCAACCAATGATTTGGTGGTGGATACGGGCGCGGTCGTGGAGGCGGGCATCACGGCGACGCGCGTGCTCGTGCGCGGCGACGTGAAAGGCGACATATTCGCGCAGGATTTGGTGTTCGTGTCGGCGTCAGGCTCGGTGCTCGGCGACATCACTTCAAAGCAGGTCGTTCTGGAGCCGGGGTCGCGCTTCAGCGGCAGATGCACGATGACGGAGTAAGATGATGAGAAAACTGTTTGTGCTGTGTGCGATGCTTTTGGTCTCTGTCGGTACGCTTGCCGCACAGCGGGCGGACGCGCTTGACCTGTACCGCAAGGGGCGCTACGCGGAGTCGGTGAGGGTCTGCGAGCAGGAAATCAGGGAGAACCCCAACAACACCGAATCCTACGTCGTGCTGTGCTGGAGTTTGATTCGTCTCCGCCAGTATGCGCAGGCGGAGCAGTATGCGACCGATGCGCGCACGCGGAATGCCGCGGACGTTCGTCTGATGGAAGCACTGGCAGAGGCGCGCTACTATCAGGGCAAGAACAACGGTGCGCTTGAGATGTTCCAGTTGTATGTGACGAACGCCCCGGCGAGCGCGGGTGATTTCAGCTGGGCGTACTATTATATGGGCGAGATTTATACCCGTCAGGCGCGCTATGAGCATGCCGACATTGCATATACGATGGCGGTGCACGTTGACCCGTCACGCGCGCTGTTCTGGACGCGCTGTGGCTATGCGCGGGAAATGGCAAACTCCTACGCTTCCGCGCTGGAAGCCTACAACAAGGCGATTGCGCTGGATTCGTCGCAGGCAGATGCCGTGCGCGGAAAGGAGCGTGTCGCCGCCCGTCTGCGCTGAGCATTCGTCCTGTCCGTTTTTGTGTAATTACAGCATAATCTATGAGCACGGTTCATTTTGAGACGCTGGGCTGCAAGCTTAACCAAGCGGAAAGCGAGGGCGCGGCGCGCTCGTTCCGTGACGCGGGTTTCTCTGTCACGATGGAGCCGCTGACCGCCGCCAGTGCCGTGCGGAGCGACGTGTGCCTCTGCGTTGTGAACACGTGCACCGTGACGGCAAAGGCAGAGCAGAAGGCGCGGCGCATCATTCGGCTGCTGCTGGCAAAATGCCCTGCCTGTGCCGTGCTCGTGACGGGCTGCTACGCCCAGCTCAGCCGCGGCGACATACAGGCGATTGACGAGCGGATTTGCGTGCTCGGCGGGCAGAACAAGGGCGCGCTTGCGTCAGTTCCTGCGCAGATGCGCGCGGCGGGCGACCTGACGGGCAGCGCGCTCGCACGGTTTTTGCAGGCACGCTTTGACGCGCCCGCCGCGCAGTCCGCGTCACGCTTTGCGCTGGCTACGGACACGTTCCTAACCCACAGCCGCGCGTCGCTCAAGATTCAGGACGGGTGCAACGCTTCCTGCACGTACTGCCGTATCCGCCTTGCGCGCGGAACGTCTGTCTCGCTTGCCGTGCAGGACGTGCTCGACCGCGTGGCGGCACTGGAGCGGGCAGGGCATGCGGAAGTGGTCATCACGACGGTGAACATCGCGCAGTACCGAGGCGCGTGGCAGGACGGATTCGCCGATTTTGCCACCTTGCTGGAACTGATGCTCGCGCACACGGGCACTATCGGCATTCGTGTTTCCAGCCTGTATCCCGAAATTGTTACTGATAGGCTTGCGGACATCATCGCGCATCCGCGCGTTCGTCCGCATTTCCATCTTTCCATCCAGTCGGGAAGCGACGCGGTGCTCGCAAAAATGAAGCGGCCGTACCGAGTTGCCGCAGTCTATGAGGCGATAGCGCGACTGCGCCGCGCAAAGGGAAACCCGTTCCTTGCTTGCGACATCATCGCGGGCTTTCCCGGCGAGACGGACGAGGATTTTGCGCAGACGATGGCGCTGCTCCAGAAAACAGAAATGACGTTCGTGCACGCCTTCCCGTTCAGTGCGCGTCCGGGAACGGAAGCGGCTGCCATGCGTCCGATGGTTCCCAATGCCGTTGCGCGTGCAAGGGTCGCCCAATTGGAAGCGTACAATCATGATGCAAAGGCTGCGTATATCGGCACGTTTGCCGGTGCGGAACTGCCCGCCGTGTGCGAGACGGTGCGCCGCGCTCCGTTCGCGCACGATACGCTCATCGTACACGCCGTCACCGACAATTTTTTGCACTGCCAGCTGCGCTTCCCTGCCAGTTCGCCCTATATTCCCCAGCCGGGAAGCCTCGCGCGGGTCGTTGTCCGCCGTCCGCTTGCCGAAAGCGAGCGGACGGGCGAATGCGATACGCTTGCAGAGTGCTTGCCGGGTACTTTTTAAGAAGCGGAAAGGGCTGCGCAAGTTCTCCGCACGGCGACCCGCATACGGTCACGTTCTGTTAGATGATTGTTTCAGTAGCGTGTTCGGAATATGCTGCACGCCTGTCAAAATTATTTTGACAGGCTGTCCGAAAGATTATAATAGCCTATCAGAAAGATTCTGACAGACTGTCATAAAGATTGTGATAGTACTATTAACATAATTACGAAAGTGCTATTAGAAAGATTTTGACAGTCTATGAGAATGGGTATGACGGTCGTGCATAACGTTTCGGTACTGCCTTTACGGTGGGGCCTGCGGCATGGGCAAGCGGAGGCTGTTGACATGGTG
>JAFLSP010000330.1 GCA_022510885.1 Treponema sp.
GCAGAAAAAACGGCTTCTTTCCGCGCTGCCTTTCGTGGCGGTGCTGGCGATTCTTGCGGGGGCGGTGCTTGTCTCGCACACGGTGCGCTCGCGGCGCGGGGACGTGCTCGGCGTGAACACCGGCCCTGACCTTGGCGGCGAGGTTCACACGGTGCGCGTGTTCGAGTCCATCTCGTCCGTCATGGCGATTGACCGCGGCAAGCACTCGCGCAAAAAGGAGATTCCTCCGTCAGCCTACGCCTACGACAGCGCGACCACGCTCCTCACCTTCAAAGAGCCGCTTCCCTACGCGGACACGGTCGTGCACATCGAGGGCAAAGTCCGCCAGCCGGAGCAGTTCTACCTGCACGACTTCGGCGGCGAGGGCGGCGACCTGCTTGTGATTCTGGGCGAGAGAATCGCGATTGAGGACTACGAGTACACCTTCGACCCGGAGACGAAAATCCTCACGTTCAGGAGCGACATCCACCCGGAGACCGACGGCAGCGGAAACTTCCACATCGGCTACGAGGGCGAGAGCGGCGCGCACCACGGATTCGGCAACTGGAAGGAGAAGGACTACGACACGCTCTCCGCGCTGCAATGGCAGCATCTGCACAGGACGCTCGGCGCGCCCATGATGGTGATGAAAATGCGCAGCCGCAAGAGCGACAGGCAGCTCTCGCGCGAGGCAGGGTTCGCCGTCACGCTGCCCAAGCCGCACGCAAAGACTGACGGCACGTTCCTCATCGAGGTGATGGAGGACAACGAGCGGCGGGTGACTGGCGTGCAGCGGTACTTCGGGGAGGAGATGCTGACCGTTGAGGCGCAGGCCACGGCGTTCGCCCCTCCTGAGAAGCCGCTCTCCTCCGAGGAGCTGCGCTTCGGAAGCCTTGACGTGAAAAGGACGCGCATAATCGGCATGTACACCGACGGCACGAACAAAGAGCCGGCGGAGATTCCGCTGGTGCAGTACAACTGGCAGATTCGCGGCACGTTCTACCAGATTGTCGCCCGCGAGGAGCAGACCGCGGACGCGGAGCGGATTCTGGGCGAGGTGCCGGTGAGGTAGCGG
>JAFLSP010000331.1 GCA_022510885.1 Treponema sp.
ATCACAAAAACATTCGTGCAGGACGGGAAAAGCCTCAACGCGGTGGACGGCGCGTCCGTCACCATCGAGCAGGGCGACATCTTCGGCATCATCGGCTTCTCGGGCGCGGGAAAATCCACGCTCGTGCGGACGATAAACCTGCTTGGCCGTCCAACTTCGGGCAGCGTCACCGTGCGCGGCAAGGATTTGCTCTCGCTTTCGGCCAGGGAACTGCGCGAGGAGCGCAAGAAAATCGGGATGATTTTCCAGCACTTCAACCTCATGCCAAGCCGCACCGTCTTTGACAACGTGGCGTTCCCGCTCAAACGCAGCGGGATGACCAGACAGCAGATTGCCGACAAGGTGCATTCGCTCCTGGGCCTTGTGGAGATTGACGACAAGGCATCCAGCTTCCCCGACGAGCTTTCTGGCGGGCAGAAACAGCGCGTGGCGATTGCGCGTGCGCTCGCGAACGACCCGGCAATCCTTTTGTGCGACGAGGCGACCAGCGCGCTTGACCCCACGACCACGCGCTCAATCCTGCGGCTGCTCAGGCGGCTCAAAGAGCAGCTGGGCCTGACCGTGGTGATTATCACGCACCAGATGGAGGTCATCAAGGAAATCTGCGACAAGGTTGCGGTGATGGAGGGCGGAAAAATCGTGGAGACCGGCGATGTCTTTTCTATTTTCGCAAGCCCCAGGAGCGAAGTGACCCGGCGCTTCATCCGCTCCACGTCGAACCTGTCCAAGGTGGAGGAGCTGATTGCCGAGGACTCGCCGGTGGTGCGCCTTCAGAAGGACGAGCAGCTGGTGCGCTTCACCTACATCCAGAAGAACGTGAGCGAGCCGCTCATTTCCGCAATCTCGCGGATGTACGAGGTGACGATGAACATCATCTTCGCGAGCATAGAGATTGTGCAGGACGCGCCGATTGGCGGCACCGTCGCGATTGTGAGCGGCGACCCTGCCGTGATTGAGCGCGCCCTGGGGCACATTGCCGCGATGGACGTTGGCGTTGAGGTACTGAAAAAGGCGGACAGCTACGCGCAGTGACGGAGCGCGGGG
>JAFLSP010000332.1 GCA_022510885.1 Treponema sp.
AGCACGTTTTCGCCGCCAAAAATCTTCTGCGCCGAGCGCACAACTTCCTCCGCGCTCTGCGCGTCATTAAAGCACGGGTCGCAGATGTCCTCAATCTGAATGTCCGCAGTCGCGCCGTACTCGTCCGCAACGTTCCGCGCCACCTTGCGCACCGCCTCGGAAAGCTTCTCGCGCACCGCCTTTGAGAACGTCCGGATTGTGCCCTCAATCTCCGCCTCCTCGGGGATGATGTTGTACGTCGTGCCGCTGGCAATCCTGCCCACGCCGATGAGCGCGCCCTCAACCGGGCTTACGAGCCGCGGAACGAGCGTCTGGAGCTGGGTGACGATGAGCGACGCGATGAACACGGAGTCCACGCCCAGCTGCGGGCAGGTGATGTGCGCCGATTTCCCGTGCACCGTGATTTTGAAGCGGTCGCAGCTCGCCATGTCCGCGCCAGCCTTCACGCCCACTTTGCCCACGTCAATCCCCGAGCTGAAATGGATTCCGAAGCACCGGTCCGCGCCATCAAGAACTCCCGCGTCGATGACATCCCGCGCTCCCTTGCCGATTTCCTCCGCCGCCTGGAACACGAGAATCACCTTGCCGCAGAAGTCGTCCCGGTGCGCGTTGATAATCCGCGCCGCGCCAAGAAGGTACGCCGTGTGACCGTCGTGGCCGCAGGCGTGCATCACCCCCGGATTCTGGCTCTTGTACGGAACGTCGTTCGCCTCCTGAATGGGAAGCGCGTCGATGTCCGCCCTCAGGACGAGCGTCCTGCCCGGCCGCCCCGAGTCAATCCGCGCGATGACGTTCGTCTCCTTCACGCGAAAATGCTCCAGGCCGATGCCGTCCAGCTCCTCCTCGATTTTCCTGCACGTGCCGAATTCCTGCAAGCCCAGCTCCGGGTGCGCATGAAAATAGTTCCGCAGCCCGACCATATACGGTTTCAGTGCCTTCGCTTCCTCCAAGACTCCCATACAAACTCCACTATAATTCGCGCTCACATCTTCTTCCGCACGTCAGCAAGCCGGGTCAGCGCCTCGTTGAGCGTCTC
>JAFLSP010000333.1 GCA_022510885.1 Treponema sp.
CGGCTTTTCATGCCGCAGATTCCAAGGCGCGTGCCGGTCTCGTCGCCGGCGGGAAGTCCGGGGTTGCGCTCCGTCTGCGAGCCGTCAAAACCGTGGCCGTCGTCGCTCACGAGGAACACGAGCCGCTCGCCGTCCTCCTCGCGCGCGATGACGCTGATTTCCTCCGCGCCCGAGTGCTTGACCGCGTTCGTGATGGACTCCTGCACAATCCGGAAGATGTTGAGCTTCTGCTCCGCGGAAAGCCTCTGATACAGCTCGCCCGGTCCGGCGTAGAACGTGCAGCGCATCGTGCCGCTTTTCTCGACGCCCGCGCAGTGCTCGGCAAGGAGCGCCATGAAGTTCGCGCTCTCGATTTCGGGAGGGGCGAGGTTTCGCACAATCTGCCGCACCGATGTCATCGCCCGGTCGGAGAGCATGATGATTTGGTCGGCGGTCTCCTTCTCCGCGCCGCCGAGTCTCCGCGCGTGCAGCAGGACGGTGCGGATGTCCTGCATCACCGTGTCGTGCAGGTCGCGCGAGATTCTGCCGCGCTCGCTCTCCTCGACTTTCGTGGTCGTGCGCACCACAAGCAGCCGTCTCTCGTTCTCCTCGGAAAGCCGCCTCATCTCGGCTGACCTCCGCGAGTACTCAAGGCCGATTATCACCACGAGGATTCCGAGCGCACTGATTGCGGCGAGCAGAAGCACGAATGGCACGAAGTACGAGCGTGATTTCTCGAACGTGCTTTTCATGAAGGCGGTCATGCAGGGGATGAGTGCCGCGCAGGAAGTCCGCCACGCCTCCTCGTCGCCCTGATGTGCCGCGCGCAGCGCGTCAGCAACGAGCCGCTCCGCCATGTCCACGCGCTCGTCCCCGCCGTCGCCGTGCTCCTCGGCATAGATGTCGCTTGAGCGGTACGCCGTGATTTCCTTCTCCAGGTCAAGAAGCTCGTCCTCCATGAGGCCGCCGGAAGCGGAAAGCCCTCCGCCTTTTTCCCACGCGGCAAGAAACCGCTCCCATGCCGAAAAGAGCGGCTCTTCGGCATAACGCGCC
>JAFLSP010000334.1 GCA_022510885.1 Treponema sp.
GTACAAGTATCAGCAATGCGCCCGGCGGCGGGCGCGACAGGAGCAAAGGTATGGAAAAGGTGTATGAACAGTTCAGGGACATCGGCATTATCCCGGTCGTCGCGATTGAGGATGCGTCCAAGGCGGCGGATTTGGCGCACGCGCTCGTCAAGGGCGGGCTTCCCGCCTCGGAAGTGACGTTCCGCACGGCATGTGCGGCGGAGGCGATTGAGGCGATGATTAAGGCGGAGCCGGACATGCTCGTGGGCGCGGGCACGGTGCTGAACGTGGAGCAGGCGGAGAAGGCGGTCAAGGCGGGCGCCAAGTTCATCGTCTCCCCCGGCTACAATCCCGACGTGGTGGACTGGTGCATCAAGAACAATGTCCCCACCATGCCCGGCATCTCCAATCCCTCGGAAATCACGGCGTGCATCAACAAGGGCTTGCGCTACCTCAAGCTGTTCCCGGCGGAGCGCAAGGGCGGCTACAAAATCATCGACGACTTCGGCGGGCCGTTCCCGCAGATTTCCTTCATGCCGACCGGCGGCGTGACGACGGACAACGTGGGCGAGTACGCCAAGCGCAAGAACATCCTCTGCATGGGCGGCACATGGATGGTCAAGAAGCCGCTCATCGACGGCGGCAAGTGGGACGAAATCGCGCAGATTTGCAAGGACGCGGTGAAGGCGATGCACGGCTTCCACATCGACCATATCGGCATCAACGCGAAGGACGCGGGCGACGCGAAGGCAATCGCTGAGGGCTTCGCGCCGTTCGGCTTTGCCGCCAAGGACGGCAACTCGTCGATTTTTGCCTCGGAGCAGGTCGAAATCATGAAGCAGGACGGGCGCGGCGCGCACGGGCACATCTCCATGGTCTGCAACAACGTGGAGCGCGCGCTCGCGTACCTGGGCCGCTTCGGCTTCAAGCCCGTCTCCGGCACGGAGAAATACATGGGCAAGGCGGGCGAGTCTCCGCTCAAGGTGGTCTACCTTGACAAAGAGGTGGGCGGCTTCGCCATCCACCTGAAGCGCGCGTAGCCGCGCG
>JAFLSP010000335.1 GCA_022510885.1 Treponema sp.
GCGCTGCGCTTTGTGGACGGCATCAGGCGCGCCGACCGCGACAACGCGATTGACGTGTACATCGGCGACGAGTACGAGGACGTGCTTGCCGAGGGGACGTGGCAGACCGTCTTTGCCGAAAAGCCCGCCGTGTTCACGCGCGAGGAAAAGCGCGCCTGGCTCGACACGCTTTCCGGCGTCGCGCTCGGCAGCGACGCATTCTTTCCCTTTGGCGACAACATTGAGCGCGCGCACAAGAGCGGCGTGAGCGTGATTGCGCAGCCGGGCGGCAGCGTGCGCGACGACAACGTGATTGCGACCTGCGACAAGTACGGCATGGTCATGTGCTTTACGGGCATCCGCCTGTTCCACCACTGAGCGGGCGCATGAGACGGCAGTTCGTATTCTTTGACTTGGACGGCACGCTCACGGAAAGCGGGCCGGGCATCATGAAGTCGGTGCGGCACGCGCTCGCCCGCTTCGGCATTGACGAGCCTGACGACGCCGCGCTGCGCCGCTTCATCGGGCCGCCGCTCGCCTATTCGTTCACCACGTTCTACGGGTTCAGCGAGGAGGACGCGCTCCGGGCGATGGCGGTGTACCGCGAGCACTACGCGGTGCACGGCATTTTTGACAACGGCGTGTACGCGGGCATTCCCGAGCTGCTTGCCGCGCTCCGGGCGGCGGGAAAGACGCTGTGCGTCGCCACGGGCAAGCCCGAGACCTCCATGTTCCGCATCCTCGAACGCTACGGCCTGCGCGACTATTTTTCGTTCTGCGGCGGCAGCGACGAGGCGGAGACGCGCGCGGAGAAGGCGACGGTCATCCGCTACGTGATGGACAGCGTGGGCGCGCGGGCGGACGAGGTGGTGATGGTGGGCGACCGCCACCACGACATCAACGGCGCAAAGGCGAACGGCGTGCGCTCGGTGGGCGTGCTGTACGGCTACGGCGACCGCGCGGAACTGGAGACGGCCGGCGCGGACCACATCGCCGAGAGCGTCTCCGCCCTGCATGACGTGCTGCTGGGCGGGTGAGGCGGC
>JAFLSP010000336.1 GCA_022510885.1 Treponema sp.
CAGTATACCACACCCGGCGGGAAAAGGCTATCGCGCCCTGCTTCCGCCGCGCGTCACAGGTCAAGCACGATGACAATCGGCACGTGGTCGGAGACTTCCTTGCGGTAGGCGACGCTGCTCGTGTAGACGGTCGTGCCGAAGGGGAGGCTTTTCAGCGTCCTGCCGCGCGCGTCAGTAAAGGCGCGGCGCATCTGCTCGGCGACGGTGATGCGCGGGCTGTAGACGAAGTGGTCGTAGTCGCTGGCGAACACGACGCGGTCGCCGCCTTTGGTGGAGAGCGTGGTGGCGATGCCCGCGTTGCGGTCGGAAAACCACCGCTCCGTGCCGTCCACGGAGTCGAAGTTGCGCGCGGTCAGCTCGCCGCGCGGGGTGTTGAAGTCGCCCGCAATGACCACGCCGCCGCGCTGCTTGCAGCGTGCGTAGAGCCGCTCAAGCGTGGCAAGGTCGCGGGCGCGGTGGGCGCGGTCGGTGTAGGGCAGGTGGACGTTGATGGCGTAGAGCCACCGCTCCGGGTCGCCGCGCGCGGCGATGCGGACGAGCTGCACGGTGTTCTTGTCGAAGCGGAAGCCGCCGTCAAAGCGCGTGAAGCCCGCCTCGTCGGCAAGGTCGTCGAGCGTAACTTTCGCCGCGTCGTACAGGATGGCGTTGTTCTGCGAGTTCCTGCCCGCCGCGTAGGTCTCGCCGCCCGCCGACACCGCCTCGGTCAGCTGGTAGGCGGAGGTGACGGCGAAGTCCCAGGTGCCGTCGCCCAGCCGCGCCGCCATGGTATGGAGCGCGGCGTTCTGCGGCGCGCGCACCCACACCTCCTGGAGGAACGCCACGTCCGCGCCCGCCGCCGCAATCATGTCCGCCACCGTCTCTGCCGTCCGGCTCCTGCCGCCCATGTTGAACGACAGCAGCGTCAGCCGCTCCGCATATCCCGCCGCCGCGAGCATGAGCGCGGCGAGCAGGGCAATCATTCGTCTCATGCGTCCAGTATACACCCGCCGCCCGCGTGGGGCAAGCGGT
>JAFLSP010000034.1 GCA_022510885.1 Treponema sp.
GGCGGTAGACGATGGCAGGGGCATACATCAAGACGAATTATCACACGCACACGACGTTTTGCGACGGCCGGGACAGCGCGGAGGAGAACGTGCGCGCGGCAATCCGCAAGGGCTTTGCGCATCTGGGGTTTTCGGCGCACTCGCTGTATCCCTTTTCGCTCGCGGGCAACCTCAACCACACGGAGCATGGAACATATATAGAAGAAATACGCCGCCTGCGCAGTGCCTATGCCGGGCAGATTGCCGTCCACGCGGGCTTTGAGGCGGACTATATCCCGGGCATCTGCGCGCCGCGCTTTGACGCCTACGCGGAGTTCGCGCCGGACTTCCTGATTGGCTCGGTGCATTTTTTGTATGACGGGCAGACGCTGTTCGCCGTTGACCACACGCCGCAGATTCTGCTGGACGCGGTGCGCACGGTGTATCGCGGCGACGCGCGGCAGCTGGTCGGCGCGTATTTTGCCGCCGAGCGCGCCATGCTTGCCGCGGGCGATTTTACGGTTATCGGTCATGCGGACCTAATCCGCAAATTCAACGGCAGCCTGCGGCTGTTTGACGAGCGCGACGAATGGTACCGGCGCGAGGTGCGGGAGGTCGTGCGGGAAATCGCGCGCGCGGGCGTGATTGCGGAAATCAATACGGGCGCAATCAGCCGCGGACACATGAGCGACCCGTACCCGTCGGATTATATGCTCGCGCTGCTCAGGGAAAAGAATGTGCCGGTTATGATTAACGCGGACGCGCATACGGCGGACGCGCTCGACGGCGCGTTTGACCTTGCCCGCGCGCGCGCAAAACAGGCCGGCTACACGGAGGCGGCGTATCTTGCGGACGGCGCGGTGCGCTTCTGCGGGCTGTAGGCTAGCGGTGCTTGCGCTCTTCGTTCGTCTTGCAGTCGATGCACATGAACGCATAGGGCAGGGCTTCCAGCCGTTCAAGCGGGATGTCCTTGCCGCATTTGAGGCACTTGCCGTATTTTCCCTGCTTGATTCTGTCCAGCGCGTTGTTTATCTGCTGGAGACGGTTCGCGTCCTGCGTGCCGAGCGATTCGAGCAGCTTGCCGTCAATCACGTCTGAGGCAACGTCAATCACGTCTCCCGTGGTGTCGCCGCTCTCCATGATTTTCTTGTAGTCCGCGTTCTGCGCCGCCAGCGAGTCCAGGAGCGTCTGCTTCTGCGCTTCCAGCTGCGCCTTCATTTTTTCGATAAATGCTTGTTCCATGTCCTTGAATCACCCTCTATTGACAATTTTAAGTATTTGTACATACTAATATAAAGGTAAATCGCCAAAAAAGCAAACTTTTTTTGCAGAAAATCCGCAGATTTTATGGGGGACTTGTGGCTAAAGAAGAAGAGATTGAGGTGGAGGGCGTGATTAAGGAGGCGCTGCCGGGCGCGAAATTCCGCGTGGAGCTGAAGAAAGGCGGGCACGTCATCATCGCGTACCTTTCCGGGAAGATGCGCAAGCATTACATCAAAATCGTGCCGGGCGACATCGTGAAGCTCGCCCTCTCGCCCTACGACCTGAACAACGGTCGGATTATTTTCCGCGAGCGCTAGCGTACCCTTACCGGGCGAACAGCCCCTTGAACGCGCGCACGGTGCCTTTCGCGCCTTTGATGAGCGCGGCAAAGCCGACAATCGGGCCGAAGGGGATGAACCAGAAAAGGTAGTGCAAGAGAACCACCCCAAGGATGAAGATGAGGAGATGCTGGATGAGCGACGAAAGGCTCTGCCCGAGTCCTGCGGGGCGGTCGTCCTGGCGGTGGTAGTATTCCTGCCACTGCTGCGAGTACCGCTGTTCCGACTGGCGGTGTGCCTCCTGGAACGCGCTGTTGAACCACTGGTAGAATGCGTCTTCCTGCTGTGCGTCGCCGCGCCATCCCTGCTGCCCGGAGAAGCCGCCGTAGGTCGTCTGCGCGTCGGCGTATGACGAGGTGCCGTAGCGGTCGTACTGCATCCGTTTTGTCTTGTCGCCCAGGACTTCGTAGGCGGCGTTTATCTGCTTGAATTTTTCTTCTGCCGTCTTGTCGCCCTGGTTGCGGTCGGGGTGGTATTTGAACGCTTGTGTGCGGTAGGCTTTTTTGATGTCGTCTTCGCTTGCTGTCCTGCTCACGCCGAGCACGCGGTACAAATCGTCCATAGCCTTTAAAATAATGTATCTCGCGGCGGGAGACAAGTGCCTTTCAGCGGAATTTTGCCATTTCCTGCTGGCAGAGCCAGTCGCAGCGTTCGTTGTACTGCACGCCCGCGTGTCCTTTGACCCACCGCCATTCCACGGTGAGCGCGGCGTTGAGCGCGTCGAGCTGCTGCCACAGGTCTTGGTTCAGCACGGGCTTTTTTGCGGCCGTCTTCCAGCCGTTTTTCTTCCAGCCGTGAATCCATGCGGTGATGCCGTTCCTGACGTACTGGCTGTCGCTGTAGAGCGTGACGGGGCGGCCGGCAAAGCGCGCGGTGTTGTGGACTGCGGCAAGCGCGTTGATGGCGGCGGTGAGCTCCATTTTGTTGTTGGTGGTGTGCGCCTCGCCGCCGCTCAGCTCGCGCGCCTCGCCGTCGGCAATCACGACGCAGGCCCAGCCGCCCGGTCCGGGGTTGCCGCTGCATCCGCCGTCCGTGTACACGATGATTGCGTCCCGTGCCGTGTTCATGTCGTCAAAAGTCATCGCGGTGTCCTCCGGCGGTGTGAAAAAATCTGTCGAATTTCCTTGCCGTTCGACAGAAAATGTAGTAGTTTGATTATAATACAATATTGCGGGTTGTAAAAGCCCGCGCGAGTAATAGAAGGAGTTTTGGCGACAATGGCTAAACAGTTGATTTTTAACGAGGACGCTCGCAAGAAGATGCTGAGCGGCGTGGAGCAGATTGCGCAGGCGGTCAAGGTGACGCTCGGTCCGTGCGGTCGCTTGGTGATGCTCGACAAGAAATTCGGTGCGCCGACGATTACCAAGGACGGCGTTTCCGTGGCGAAGGAAGTGGAGCTGAAAGACCCCTTTGAGAACATGGGCGCGCAGCTCGTGCGCGAGGTCGCCTCAAAGACGAATGACGTTGCGGGCGACGGCACGACGACGGCGACGGTGCTTGCCTACGCAATCGTGCGCGAGGGGCTGAAGTCCGTCTCCGCGGGCATGACCCCGGTTGAGATGAAGCGCGGCATTGACAAGGCGGTCGCGATTACGGTGGAGGCAATCAAGAAGGACAGCCGCACCGTGAAGGGCAGCGAGGACATCACGCACGTGGCGACCATTTCGGCGAACAATGACCCCGAAATCGGCAAGATTCTGGCGGACGCAATCGAGAAGGTCGGCAAGGACGGCGTTATCACCGTTGAGGAGTCGAAGAACATGGACACCACGGTGAACATCGTGGAGGGCATGCAGTTTGACCGCGGCTACATTTCGTCCTATTTCGTGACCGACCGCGAGCGCATGGAAGTGACTTACAGCGACGCTTACGTGCTGATTCACGACAAGAAAATCAGCACGATGAAGGACTTGCTGCCGCTGCTGGAGAAAGTGGCGCAGACGGGCAAGCCGCTCGTGATTATCTGCGAGGACATGGACGGCGAGGCGCTGACGACGCTCATCCTGAACGCAATCCGCGGTACGCTCAAGTGCGTTGCGGTCAAGGCGCCCGGATTCGGCGACCGCCGGAAGGAGATGTTGCAGGACATCGCCATCCTGACGGGCGGCACGGTGATTACCGAGGAGCTTGGCCTGAAGCTTGAGACGGCGGAAATCGAGCAGCTCGGCCGCGTGAAGAGCGTGAAAATCGACAAGGACAACACGACGCTCGTTGACGGCGCGGGCACGAAAAAGGACATCAGCGACCGCGTGGCGGAAATCAAGGCGCAGGTGGAGAAATCGACCTCCGACTACGACAAGGAGAAGCTCAAGGAGCGGCTCGCAAAGCTCGCGGGCGGCGTTGCGGTCATCAACATCGGCGCGATTACCGAGACCGAGATGAAGGAAAAGAAATTCCGCGTGGAGGATACGCTTGCCGCGACCCGCGCCGCGCTGGAAGAGGGCATCGTGTCTGGCGGCGGGCTTGCGCTGATTGACGCGGCGAAGGCACTGACCGACGACGCTGCGGCGGACTTGAGCGACGACGCGAAGGTCGGCTTTAAGATTGTGCGCCGTGCGCTGGAGGAGCCGATTCGCCAGATTGCGGAGAACGCGGGCGTGGACGGTGCGGTCGTTGCCGAGCGCGCGAAGCACGAGAAGAAGGGCGTGGGCTACAACGCCGCGAAGGACGAATGGGTGAACATGATGGACGCGGGCATCATTGACCCGGCGAAGGTGACGCGCAGCGCGTTGCAGAACGCCGCTTCGGTTGCGGGTATGCTGCTCACCACGGAATGCGCGATTACCGACATTCCCGAGCCGCCCGCTCCTGCCGCTGCACCGAACCCCGGCATGGACATGGGCTACTAATCAGTCGTATCTGATTGCGAAGGCAGTCTGCTTTGGCGGACTGCCTTTTTTTGTTGGGGAAAGTCTGCTATACTAGTCGTATGAGAAAGAGGGCGGCGGGTGTTTGTGTGTTCGCGCTGTGCGTGCTTGTGGGCGCGGGTGCGACGGGGTTTTCCTGGGGCGGGGCGAGTCTGCCCGTGCCGCACGGGCTGTGGGCGTTGCGTCGCGCGTATCCCGACGTGCGCTTTTCGGCGCAGTATGATTTTGCGCGGTTGGACTGGCGAATTGACGTGACGGTTCCCGGTGCTGCCGGCAAAAAGGCAGTGAAGCGCGCGACGTTTTACTGGGCGGACGGCTCGATGCTCCCCGCGCAGGAACTGGAGCGGCGTGAGAAATACTGGACGCTGCTCTATCACTATGCGGAGGAACTGAAAGACCCCGCGACGATGAGCGAGGAAGAGGTCGCGCGGATGCGCTCGTTCGGCTCGACGGACAACCGGCGTAATGGCGCGGGAACGCCGATGTTTTTCTTTGAGTTTCTGTATGACGCGGACAGCCGTGCGGACTTGGAGTCGCATATTGTTTCGGTGCGCTTTTTGGGCAAGCCGACCAAAGTGCATGAGCGGATTCTGCCCGCCTTGCGCCGCGTGGAAGCGCGCGTGAACGCGCTTGCGCAGTCGGACAGCGACGTGCGTTCGTTTTTGGCGAACCTTAGCTCTACGGATGCGTATTATTGGCGGCGCATTGCTGGTACGCAGCGGCTTTCGTTCCACAGCCTGGGCATTGCGGTGGACGTTCTGCCCAAAAACCGGGGCGGAAAGGAAATCTTCTGGAGCTGGACGCGCGACCGCGTGGGTGCGGACTGGATACTCACGCCCCTGAGCCGCCGCTGGATGCCGCCCGCGTCCGTCATCGCGGTGTTTGAGGGCGAGGGTTTCATTTGGGGCGGCAAGTGGGGCATTTTTGACAATATGCACTTTGAGTATCACCCCGAGCTGTTCCAAATCCGCCTGCTGGACGCATACGCGGCCGCTAGAACGAGATGATTTCTTCGTAGCACTCGATGGCAAACTGGTCGGTCATGCCGGAGATGTATTCAATCACGCATTTTTGGTAGGACTCGTTGTCGGCAAGGTCAAAGACGACGGGGGTCTGGTAGCGGCGCGCGGTTTTGCGGTCGGGGGCATAGTTCGTGTAGCGCACGAGCCAGTCGTCAAAGGTCTTGCCGAGTTTGGGGTACTGCGCGAGCGCGCGCGGAAGTCGGCCGTTCTGGGCGAAAGCCTGTGCGCGCATGAGCGTGTCGTGCAGGGTGCCGATGACGTTCGAGGCGTATTTTTGGAATTCGCGCAGCCGCCAGTGGTTGTAGATGTTCGCGAAACTGAACCGCTTTAACTCGGTGATGAAACGGAAATAGTGGTCGCTGAAGCACAGCCCGGTCTGCGGCGTGCTCTGCTCGCACAAGTCAACAATCATGTCGTTTATCAGCACGGTGGTGTTCACGGCTTTTCCGCTGCGGTGGGTGAGCGGCTTGCCGTTGCGCGTGATGCCCACGGTCTCCGCGACGATTTCGCGCAGTTGGCGGTAGCTTCCCATGTCGAGGATGTGGTAGGTGCGCGCGTCCTCAATGTCGCGCCCGAGGAAGGCGATTTTGTCGCTCAGTTTAACCACGCAGCCTTCCCAGGTGTAGGGCTGCACCTGTCCCGGTCGCTTGATGTCGTAGAGCGGCATCGCGTCGTCGCGCGGGCGGATGCCCTGTTGGTCGATTTCTCCGCAGTGGCAGATAAGCCCGTCGCGCACGGCGTAGGTCAGGTTGAGCGGCCGCTCCGCGCCGTCGGGGGTCTGCAAGGTTTCGATGTAGTCCGCAAAAAAGAGGCTGTTGCGCTCGTGCCAGAATTTTTTGGGGGCGTTTGCGCCCGGTTTCTGCCGCATGAGCGCGTTCAGGCAGTCCTCGCCGTGGTGTCCGAACGGGGCGTGTCCGATGTCGTGCCCGATGGCGATGGATTCGGTCAGCTGCTCGTTCAGCCCGAGGTATTTTGCAATCGTGGTGGCGACCGAGGCGACGTGCAGCACGTGTTCCATGCGCGTGCACACGTGGTCATTGTGCGGGGCGAAAAAGACCTGCGTCTTGTGCTTGAGCCGACGGTATGCCTGGCAGTGCAGCAGCCGCGTGTAGTCGCGCTCAAACGCCGTGCGGATGTCGTTGCCGCGCCCGTAGATGTTCGTCTCGCGGCGAATCGCCTGCTCCCACTTGCGGCTGAGCGAGTCGCAGCGCACCGTTGCAAAAGCCTGTCTCATAGGAACAGTATAGCGGGCGCACGGCCGAAGCGCAAGTTGGCTTGACACGGTGCGCGCAGGCGGATAGAATTGTTACCTAGATATGAAGTTTATGAGGTAACAATTATGCAGAAAAAGGTATTGCGGTCGTCGATTGTGGCGTTTTTTGCGGCGATTATCTGCGCCACCAGTTTTTTTCGCGTTCCCGTGCCGGGCATTCAGCAGGGCATCCTCGTGCAGAACGCGATGTGCGTCCTGACGGCGGTGCTGCTGGGCGGCGTGTGGGGTGTGTTGCCGACCGCGCTGTTCGTGACGGTGGGCGTGCTGGGGCTGCCGGTGTTCGCGGGCGGGCAGGGCGGCTTTCAGATTCTGACCAACATTCAGGGCGGATACCGCATCGGCTGGGTGCTTGCGGCACTGCTTGCGGGCGTGATTTCCGCGCGTCCCTCGGTGGAAGAAAAGCGCGTCCGAAAAGGAACGGTCGTGCGCCTGTCGCTCGCGGTGCTGGTCGGCATGGTGGCGGTGTATCTTCCCGAGCTGTTGTACGTCATCGCCTTTGAGCAGGCGCAGCGGGGCGTTGGCGGCGCGGTTCGGCTCTTCGTTGCGGCGTTTTTCGCGCCCTTTCTGCTGGTCGATTTTCTGAAAGCGGTCGTCGTCGTGCCGCTCGCGCTCAAAATCCGCCCGGTGGTCGCGCAGTATCTGTATGACTGACGGCGTGTGCAATGCGGCGGACGCGATTACGGTTGACCGCGTGACCAAGACCTTTTCCACGCCGGACGGCAAGAAGACGGCGGTGCGCGACGTGTCGTTTTCGCTCGGCGCGGGGACGCTCACGGTGATTGGCGGCGAGAACGGCTCGGGCAAAAGCGTGCTGATGAGCATCATCGCGGGATTGGAAACGGCGACGGCGGGGACGGTCACGACCTGCGGCAAGGCGGGCTTGGTGTTCCAAGAAGCGGACACGCAGATTCTGGGCGAAACCCCACGCGAGGACATCGGCTTCGGTCCGAAAAATCAGAAGAAATCAAAAAAAGACGTTGCGCTTGCGGTGCAGTCCGCGTTGGAGCAGGTCGGACTGACGGCAAAGGCGGATTTTCCGGCGCGCTTCCTTTCCGGCGGCGAAAAGCGGCGGCTTGCGGTGGCGTGTATGCTTGCCATGGATTTGCCGATTATCATGTTTGACGAGCCGTATGCGAACCTCGACGTTGGCGGCGTGCGGCAGGTGAACGCGCTCATCAGGCAGCTCAAGGCGCGGGGCAAGACGCTCGTCATTCTGACCCATGAGTTGGAAAAGTGCCTGGGGCTGGCTGACCGGTTTATCGTGCTGTTCCGCGGTGAAAAGGTGTTTGACGGAACGCCGCAGGAAGGCGTGGCGCAGCCGCTGGAGCAGTGGAACATCAGGAATCCGCTTGCGCGCTACGAGACGCTCGCCGATTTGGTGTGGTGATATGGCGCGGCATTCGGCGTTCAGCTATAAGGCGGGCAATTCCTTCGTGCATCGTCTTCCGGCGTGGATAAAAATTCTGTTTGTTCCTGTGTGCAACATCGCGATTTTCTCGCTTTCCTGGCAGGTGGCGGCGGGATTCGCGCTTGCGCAGACGGTCTTGTTTTTTGCCCTGCGTTTTTCACTTCGCGAGCAACTTGCTGACGCGATGCCGGTCGTGTGGTACGGCGCGTTTCTGTATCTCATCGGCTTTGGGGCGGACTGCTACGCGCTTGCGCAGGACGAGCCTTTGTGGAACGCGGCGTTTCATGCGGCGGTGCGCGTGGCGGGTGACCGCGAGACGGGCGTGCGCGTACTCAAATTTTTTGCCTGTGTGCAGAGCGCGTCGCTCATGTTCAAAACGTCCACGTCGCTGGAACTGCGCGCGGGCATTGAGACCATCGAGCGGACAATCCGACGGTGGTTGCCGTGCAAAAAAGAGGCGAAGTGCGCGGCGGCGGTCGCTTTGTTCGTCAATTTCATTCCAGCCGTGTTCGTACTGTGGCAGCAACTCAAGCGGGCATGGCTCGCGCGCGGCGGAAAGCAGTCGCTCCGCATGGTGCTGACGATTGTTCCCGTCCTCTTTTTTGTGGGACTGAAATATGCATTCGACACGACCAAGGCGGTGCTGATTCGCTCGGGGAAGTGATGGCGCGGCAGACATCAGTGTTCTACGCTTACGGCGCATTTGAGCGAAACGCGCACCCAGGTGGTTTTAGGTTTGAAGGTTACGCTTGCGTCCATGCTGCTGCTTGACCGCTCGCCGTTTTTGTATGTGGCGGAATAGCCGCCCGAGAGCGTAAGCAAGCGTGCCGTTCCAGGGCTTGCGCTTGCGGCGAATGAGAAACTGTCCTTGGTGTTCCCGGTTTTGAGCGACGGCGGATAGTGGTCGTAGCCGAGCGAACATGAGGCGCGAACGCTTTTCAAGGTGAGCGACGTGCTGGCATCGACGGAATAGTATGCGTCGGGTGTCGTTTTTTCAGTCAGAAGGCTGCCGTCAAGAATGGTATTTGTCGCCCCCGCCGTCAGTTTTGCGGTAAATGCTCTGCTCTCGTAAGCAAGTCCCGCACTCCATTTGAGCGTGGTGTACGGTTCGCCATCGCGTGTATTAAGGATTTTCCGCTCGATGAGTGCGTGGATACCGAAACGAAGTGCGGCGGCGTTGCGCAGGTCGAACTGCACTTGCGGATTTACGCCCAGTTGCTCAATTGTGCGGCAGACAGTTGCCGACCCGCCTATAAACGGTACGGGGCGCGGAGATACGGAAAACGTGGGAATCGAAAAATACGAGAGGTCGAGCAGAACGGCGCGGAACGCAGTGCGAGCGTTTGCCCGCACCCATACGGCATAAGGCGAGAAGTCGCCGGAGAACGGTGTCTGATGAAACCCGACGAATAGGTTTGCTTTGAGGAAAGGGCTTCTGAACGCGCTTTCCCAGCTTGCCGCGTATAGTTCTGCCTCGTCAAAAAAAGCGTTGGTGTCCGCGAGCAGTTTTTTGGTCGTATTGTTTGCGCATACAAGAAATCGCCCTGCCGTGACTACGCTCTGCACGCTGACGAATGCACCCGCCCGCGCGGAAACCGAGAACGACGCAAATGCCGAGTCGTCTTCGGTAACGGCGAACTGCGCTTCCAACGGGATGCCCCACCGCTTTTGCGGCACGGACAGCGATGCGAACACGGCACGTGGCTTGACGGCGGACGTGAGCGTGGGCAGGCTGCTGCCGATTCCTGCCGAAAAGCCGAAGGACTTTTTGAGCGGGTTCAAGGTCGCCGATGGTACAGGATTGTTCAGTCGGCTGACCGAGCGTGAAAATGAGAGCATTCCCGCTTTGACGGCGAGCGGAAACGGCGTATTCAGTGTGCCGCCCACGCCGAAGCGCGCGTCGTTGCACAGGTCGAGCGCGTCCGCAAACGATGAAACGCCGTCAAACGCTGACCATTTCGTCTTGGGCAGCGTCAGGTATCCGCGTGCGTCAAGCGAGAACAGGTGATTGCCCAGCACTATTTTCCCGCCCGCAGAGCCGCTTGCGGCGTTCTCTTTTTTCTCGTCCGTCGGAATCGAAAATGACATCGTTTCCTTGAACTCCACGTACTTAAAAATCGGCGCGGCATGGGCGGCGGAGAATGCCGCAAGCGCGCACAAAAAAGACAGTGTTTTCATACTGTCTTATATGCGCCGAAATTGCATTTTTTCACAAAATTGCCGAAGAAAAATGATTTTTTGCAAAAAAAATCCCGCACGAAGCGGGATTTCAAGAAAATCAAATGAATGTCAGTAGATTGCCTTTGCTGATGAGTTGACCACGTAGCTCTGTACGTCGGCAAACTGGTCGATTTTTGCGACCTGCGTCTTCCAGTATTCCGCCTCGCTTGACGTGGTGTACGAGCCGATGCGGACGCGGTAGAACACCTTGCCTTTCGCGTCAGTGTAGGTGAACACCTCGCTCGGGATTTTGTTCGATTCGAGCGTAGCGCGCGCGTCGTCGGCGTTTTTCTTGGTCGCGTAGGAGGCAACCTGCACCCAGAAGCGGTCGGGCACTTTCGTGCTTGCCGGGGCGGGGGCAGCCGCCTTTGCGGGCGCGGGTGTCGCGGCGGGCGCAGGAGCGGGCTTTGCGGCGGCAGGTGCCGGTGCAGGCGTTGCCTTTGCCACCGTCTTGGGCTGCTCGTAGTTGTAAGTGTACGTGTCCGTCTTTGCCGCCTGCGTGCTCGCAATCTGCGCGGCGGTCGTCGGGTTGTTTGCCGTGACTGCCGGGCTTGCTGATTTGAGCGCATTCAGGTCGATGGTCGTCACCGTCTCATCTGAATAGAGCGTCGTCTTGCCCGACTGAACCGTCGTGTTGTCGGCATAGACCGTCAGATTGTCCGTCTGAATCTGCTTCGCGACGTTTGCGTTTGTCTGCGGAGTGACAGCGAGCGGGTCAAGCGGAGCGATGCCCGTATCGGTCACGGCATTCGTGTCCGCCTGTGCGAGCGTATCGGTCGGCGTGACCGGTTGCACGGTGTACGTCGTCGGTGTCGTCCAGCCGTCAGTCGGATTGAACGCGGCTTGCTGCACCTTGTTGCCTTTTGCGGACGTGGACAGGATAATCGCGGCTCCCACCACGACCAAAAGGAACAGTCCGGATGCCGTGATAATCCACAGTGTTCTTTTTTCTTCCATAGCGATAACCTCGTTACCGGCGCGTTTGCAGGAACGTGCGGAGTTTGCGCTCCAGCGCGGCTGTGCTGCCGGTGTTTTGTACGATATAAATATCGGCACAAGAGGCGGCATATTTAGCAAAGAGTTTCCGCTGTTGCCAAAATCGTGCGAGAATCTGCGCGGTGCTCATGCCGTCGCGATGCTTTGCCCGGAAGAAGCGGGTGACGAGCGGAGCGGTGACGAAGAGGATGGCGTCGCAGCGGGCAAGCGCACTGACTTTGTACAGCACCGTCGCATTGATGACGAGCGGCTGATTCGGGTGGGAGTCGATGAACGATTCGATGAGCCGGTTGACGGCGGGATGCACGAGCGATTCCTGCATGGCCAGCAGCCGTTTGTCCGCAAAGATGAGCCTGCCCAATGCCCGCCGGTCAAGCGAGCCGTCCGCCGCCGTGAGCGCAATGTGCCTTGCCTCGGCATAGGGCCTGAACGTGGCGATGACCTCCGCCTGCAGGTCGCTTTGCGCCAGTGCCTGATGCGCGAGCGCGTCCGCGTCCACGGCGGCAAAGCCGTGTTTTTCCAGCAGCGACGCGACGACGTTCTTTCCCGCCGCCATCGGCCCGGTGACGCACAGAATCAATGGAACAGACCCCAGCTGCTGCCGTACTCCACCGAGACGCGCAGCGGCACGCGCAGGCTGACGGCATGCTCCATGCGGTCTTTGATGAGCGCAATGGTGTCAGCGATGGTCTTTTCGTCGTCGGGACACTCAAAGATAAGCTCGTCATGCACTTGCAGCAGCAGTCGCGCGCCCGTCGGATGCGCGCGCAGCGCGTCGTCCACGGCAAGCATCGCTTTCTTCACGATGTCGGCGGCAGTGCCCTGGATGGGCGTGTTGGTCGCGATGCGGTCTGCGCCGTTCTTTTCTATTTTGTTTGTGCTGTTTATGGCGAGCAGGGGGCGGCGGCGGCCGAACAGCGTCTCCACGTAGCCGGTCTCTTCCGCTTTCTGAATCGTGCGCTCGATGTATCCTTTGATGCCCGCGTACTGGGTGAAGTACTGCTCGATGAACGCCTTGGCTCGTGCCATCGGAATGCCCAGTTCGCGCGCAAGGCGGAACGCGCCCATGCCGTACATCACGCCGAAGTTAATCGTCTTTGCGGTGCGGCGCATGTCGCCCGTGACCTGCTCGGCGGGAATGGCGTAGATGAGCGCGGCGGTTGCCTTATGCACGTCTGTGCCTTCGTTGAACGCTGCGCATAACTGCGGGTCGCCGCTCAGGTGGGCAAGCACGACCAGCTCAATCTGCGCATAGTCCGCGCTGATAAGCACCGTACCCGGCGCGGCGGTGAATGCCGCGCGGATGCGCCGTCCCGCCTCCTCGCGCACGGGAATATTCTGCAAGTTGGGGTCGCGGCTGGAAAGCCGCCCCGTCGCCGTTCCCGTCTGTACGAAGCTCGTGTGGATTCTGCCGTGCTCGTCTGCCATGCCGGGAAGCGTCTCCACATAGGTGGAAAGCAACTTGGCGAGGTTGCGGTATTCCAGAATCTTCTGCGGCACGGGGTCTTGGTCGGCAAGTTCCTCAAGCACCGCGCTGTCAGTGGAGAAGCCGCGCTTGTTCTTCTTGCTCGGCTTGAGTCCGCGCTCCTCGTACAGCACCCTGCCCACCTGCTGCGGGGAGGCGATGTTGAATTCATGCCCCACGAGCGCGTAGATGTCCCGTTCGGTGGCGGCAAGCTGCGCCTTCAGTTCCGTCTCGTAGGCGGCGAGCGCGTGCGCGTCCAGGTGGATGCCGCGCAGTTCCATGTTCGCCAAAATCGGCAGGACTTGCATCTCCATGTCCGCGAACAGCTCGTAGAGCTGCGCCTCCTTCAGGCGCGGCTCATAATGCTGCCACAGCTGCCAGGTGAAGTCCGCGTCCTCCGCGCCGTAGCGGACGGCGGTCTCCAGCGGAACGTCGGCGAACGTGCCGCCCCGGGGGACGATTTCCCCGTATTCCGTACCTTTGAGCGCGAGTTTGGTCTCGGCGAGATGCTCCAGCCCGTAGGCGACTTTCCCCAGGCGGTCGGGTTCGAGCAGCCAGGCGGCAATCATCGTGTCGGCAATGGTCGCGGCAAAGCGGATGTCGTCTTCGTTCTGCGGGTTGATGAGTTTTCCCAGTCCGTTAGCCCACAGCACTTCAATGTCGAATTTGGCGTTGTGGAAGATAATCGTCACGTTCGGGGCATTGAACAGGCGCGCAAGGATGTCGAGCGCGTCCTTTTTTGCCATCGTCTCGGCGAACAGCGCGTCGTTCAGGATGAGCGGCACGTAGCAGCCTTCTCCCGCCTTGTTGCTCAGGCTGAATCCCACGAGGTTCGCCGTAAAGGTATCGAGCGCGTCGGTCTCGGTGTCGAGCGCGACCGCGCCGCCTGCGGCGATGATGCCGTCCACGAATGCCGCGAGTTCTGCCGTGTCGGTCACCGCGCGGTAAGTGCCTTCATTCTGCCGTGCCGTGTTCTGCTCCTCCTGCACGCGCATCACCGCCCGGCGCGAGGAGCGCGCGACAATGTTCTCCCCCGACTCGCTTGCGAGCGTCATGTAGAGCTTGGCGGCGGCGGGCAGTTCAAAGGCGATAAGCTCGGTCGCCGCTTCCTTGAAATGGAGCGCGTCCGTCTTGAATTCGTCCGGGTCATGCACGCACGGCACGTCGTCGCGCAGGGTGATGAGTTTTTTCGAGAGGAAGGCGCTTTCCTTGCCCGCGCGGATTTTCTCGCCCGTCGCGCCCGCAATTGCGTCGGCGTTGGCAAAGATGTTTTCGAGGCTGCCGTACTGCCCGAGCAGTTTGAGCGCGCCTTTCGGGCCGATGCCCTTCACGCCGGGAACGTTGTCCGCCGCGTCGCCCGTCAGGCTGAGCAGGTCGAGCAGCCGCTCCGGGGGAACGCCCCATTCCGCCGTCACACCCGCCGCGTCCACCTCTGCCCAGACCTGCGCCTTGTCGGGCTTGAGGATGTGCGTCGTGTCGCAGGCAAGCTGCATCAAGTCCTTGTCGGCAGAAAGGATGGCGCAGTGCCGCCCCCGCTCCCGGCAGTGCCGTGCCACCGTAGCGATAATGTCGTCCGCCTCAAAGCCGTCGCAGCGCAGTACGGGAATGCCCAGCACGCCCAAAATTGTCTCAATCCAGGGGAACTGCGCCTTGAGGTCGTCGGGTGTTTTGGCGCGGTTCGCCTTGTACTCGGCGAACATCTCATGCCGGAACGTGGGCGTGCGCGAGTCGAACGCCGCCACCATGTAGCGCGGCGCATACCGCTTGATGATAGCGTGCAGGTTGCGGAACACCCCGTAGACGGCGGAAACGTTCTCCTGTCTGCTGTTGGTCAGCGGCCGCGAGATGAACGCATAATACTCACGGTAAATCAGCCCATAGGAATCGAGCACGAACACGGTCTGGTCATCAAAAAAATCTGCCATAGGCACGAGTATAGCGCGGAACACGGATTTTGTCTTGTGGGGTGCGCCACGGCGACTTCTTGAAAAAAGCATAAAAAACTTGACAGATAGTGTGAGTCGG
>JAFLSP010000035.1:0-2793 GCA_022510885.1 Treponema sp.
ACGATGTTCTGCGCGTTGAGGGCGGCGCAGTGCGTTCCCTGTTGCAGGGCGCTCCGCATATCGCGGGTGCGCAGGTAGTCGTGCAGGAATCCTGCGGCAAAGGAATCGCCGCAGGCGGTGGTGTTCACGGGGGCGGAGACTGTTTCCGCAGGGCAGCGGAACGGCGCGCCATGCTGTGCGGCAAGCGTGTCGTATTTGCCGCGCGTCACGATGACGATGTTGCGCAGTTCCGCGCTTTTTGCAGCAATCGCGTCGTGCAGGGCGGCTTCGTCGGCGGCGCGTCCGTCAAGGAAGGTCTGGCAGAATTCCTCTTCATTTATCTTGATGATGTGCGGCGTGCAGACGGCGAGCGTCCGCAGCAGTTCCGCGCCACGGAAATCCGCAAGGATGATTTTGCCTGCGTCGGCGGCAAGCGCGCAGAGGCGGGGCATGAGGTCTTCCGTCCACTGCGGCGGGCGGCTTCCGGCAAGCAGGAGGGCATCGGCACGGGGTATACGGTCGTGTGCGGCGGCGAGCAGCGTCCGCTCCGCGTCGGCGGCATCGGCAGCGTCTTGGCTTTCGTCCGCAATGACCTCGGTCGTGGTCGCACGTTCCGCGTCAAGCAGCGTCCAGCATTCGCGCGTCGCACCCGCAACGTACACGGGATGCAGGCGCAGGGCGGCGTCGTTTTCGGCAAGGCGCATGAAATGGTCGGCGTTCGTGCGTCCCACGGGGCAAAGCACGAGCGCGCAGCCCGGAGAAAGCTGGTTCAGCACCCGCGCCGCGTTCACCGCCTTTCCGCTGGCATCCTCACGCCACGTGCGCGTCCGGTTTACGGCATCGGGAGAAAACGAATCAAAACGGAGCGTGCGCTGAATCGTCGCGCTCAGGCTGACGCAAAGGACGTGCATAGCCCAGTATGCCAAAATTACGACGGCTTGGCAATCGCGAACGCGCTCGCGCAGGCGGTGCTCAGCCCGACGAAGACCGTCAGCCCAATTGTGTGCACGGGCGCAAAACTGATGAAGGCAAGCGCGCCGAACGAAAGCGCCGTCGTCGCGAAGGAAACGAGAATCGCAAGCCGACTGAGCGCACCGTCGCGGGTCCTGCCCTCCGTCGCGTAGATGACGTAATCAAGCCCCAGTCCGAACACGAGCACCAAGCCCGTCACGCTGAAAAATCCGAGCGGAATGCGGGCAAGGCGCAGCGCGGCGACCGTGACGAGCGCGGTGGCCACCGGAATTGCCGTAATGCCCGCGACCGTCCGGGGCGGATAGCAGAAGCACAGCAGCACAAGCACCAGGACAAAGGCAAGCCCCAGCAGCCTGAGCAGCATCGCCGTGAGCGCGTCCAGTTCCGCACCGATGTCCGCGACCTTGTTCACGAAGTGGACGTGGGGCGTGTTTTCCGCAAGCGCGCGGAAATAGGCCTCGTCGTCCGTATGCAGGGGCAGGATGCATGAGTACCAGCGGCCGCCGATGTCGCCAATCCACAGGTTTTTGGTCACGCCGCGCAGAATGGCAGGCACGTCCGCGTCGTCGGGCGCGGCAAAATGCCCCGCACGGCTTGCGTAGTCTGCGGCAAAGGCCGCCGCGTCGCTTGCAAAACCGAGCGCGTCATACTGCGCGGCGGCAAGCGGAATCAGGCGCGCGCTTGCCGCATAACTGCGCTCCTGCCGCGCCCGCGACGGAAAGAAATCGCTCGTGGCAAGGTAACTTCGCACCTTGCCGTCCGCCTGCGCCCGCGCAAGCCGCGCCGCAAACGCCTCCTCGCTTTGCAGCACGTCCTCCGCCGACTCGCCCTCAACCAGAAAATACCAGCCCGCCGAGCCGTAGTCGAGCACCCGCGCGGCAATCGCCTCGCTTTCCAGCAGCCGCTCGCTCATCGTGTACATATCGCGCAGGTTGTTGTCAATTTTAATAGAAGAGCGATGGCACAGCAGCACCGCGACCGCCGCAAGCGTCAGCACAAGCGGCACCATGCGGAATGCCGTCACAAGCGGAACACGCGGCTTGCGCGCAGGCGACCGCAGGAGCGGAATCGTCCGCAGGTCGGCACGGGGAAGCGGCAGACGCGGAAACAGGCAGACGACCGACAGGAACGCGCTCAGCAGCCCGAAGAACAGGAACGCCGCCACCTGCTGCAAAAAGGGAAAGGGCGACAGGAACAGCGCGGCAAAGCAAATCTCGGTGGAAAGGAAACTGATTCCCGCGCCGCGCAGAATCTTCCGCCGGATGCCCGCGCCGTCGCGCGCCGCCGCGTCGCCCTTCCAGTGCACGAAAAAATGAATCGAATAGTCAACGCAAGTGCCGATGAGCGTCGTCCCGAACACGAAGGTGAGGATGTGAATCTGCCGGAAGAACAGCAGCACCGCCACCAGTCCGCTGCCGCACGAAAGCAGCACGGCGGCGGCCGAAACGAGCGCGGGCAGGGGCGAGCGGAACATCCACAGGAAGAGCAGGACAACCAGCACGATGCCGACTGCGGAGATGAGCGAAACCTGCCGCTGTGCCGAAGTCGAGCTTTCGTAACTGTGGAACGGCACGCCGCTGAAGGCAAAGCGGACACCCGTCGTCGCGCTCAGGTCGCCGCAGAGCGCGTACATGGCTTTGACGGCGGAGGACTTCCCCGTGAGCGAGAGTGCGGCGGGATTGAGCGAGCCGCGGAGCATGACGTACCACAGGTCGCCGTCCTGCGCGGCAAGCACGCCCTCCTTGACCGCCATCGCGCCACCGTCCTGCGCCGCGCGCAAAAAACGCAACAGCGTCGCGCCCGTCAGGTCAAAGGGGTCGTCGGCAAGCAGGGAAGCGTCGC
>JAFLSP010000035.1:2893-14460 GCA_022510885.1 Treponema sp.
AGCGTCGCGCCCGTCAGGTCAAAGGGGTCGTCGGCAAGCAGGGAAGCGTCGCTCAAGCTGAACGCGCCGTAGACCCGCGCGAGCGCATCCTGCGCCACCGCCTCCGCCGCGCCGTCCTCCAACAGCGCGACCGTCTCCGCGTCCAGCAGGTTGAAGCGATTGGCGAAGAGGAAGTCGCTCAAGTCGGCGACCGCAGCGGCATCCACGTACAGCGTCGCCTCGTCAAAATAGGGCGCGTGCTCGTACAGGTAGACCGCCGCGTCCTTTGCCACCGCAAAATCCTCCGCATAGGCAAGCACCGTCACCGCGCGGCTCGTGCGGGCGGAAAGCACGGCATCCGCCTGTGCCACCGACTTGAGCGAATGCGACGGCGGCAGGATGTCGAACAGGCTCGTGTTGAACTGCGGAAGCCGCGCAAAAAGAAGCGAGAGGAGAAAGGCGAGCAGCAGCGCGCCGTGGACGCACAGCCAGGCAGCGGGCGACCAGTTATCGCACGGAAAAAAGGGCTTTCTCATCGTCGGTCAGCGCGGCAGGAAAAGTCTGGTTCGCGAACTCGTAGCGCACAAAGTCGCCGCCCGGCTCGTGCATGGTCACGCTCTGCAATGCCGTCTCCCCGGTCAGCACGAAGCGTTGCGCCACCGCGCGCACGGCATCGTCTTTCGGCACAAGACCCAGCGTCCAGTCTGCGGCGGAACGGGAAAAAAAGATGTCGAACTGCCGCTCGTTCAGCCCGTCGCCGCCCGCGAACACGGAGCGGATGATGCCCGAAAACGACTCGAAGGTGGGGTTGCTGCCCGCAACCAGGACGGAAGTCTTGCCGCTCGCGGCGGTCTGCGTGATGGCGCTCGGCGTGACGGTCAGCACGGAGGGAAAGGGCTTCTTTGTCTGCCAGACGATGCCGTCGTCCCGCGAGATGAGATACGCGCCCGAGGAGACAAGGGCGCGGTTCAGTTTTGCGATGTGCTTGGTCTGCGTGAAGTCGCCCTTTTGGACGGGGTGCGCGGAAAGCGTGGCGCAGACGGCGGAAAAATCGTCCCGTGTCGCGGCGGTCAGCGGAGCGTCGAACACGTCGGCAGGGACGGAACAGACCGCAAGCAGGAGCGCGGCGGCGGCAAGCAGTCGTCTCATCAGTCCTTGAACCCGCCGGCACGAATCAGCGCTTCCACTTTGTCGGTAAAGACGGCGGGGCAGACGAACTGGCTCTCGCCGGTCGCCATGCTCACGCACATCTGGCTCACGCTGCCTTTCGTGGTCAGCTCGCCCGTCCGCGCGTTGTACAGCTCAAAGTTGATTTTGAGCATATTCTCGTACTCGTCCAGAATCGCCCGCGCGCGGCACGTGTCGCCAAAGCGCAGCGAGCGGATGTATTTGATGCGCACGTCGGTGACGGGAAACAGGTAGCCGCTCGCCTCCATGTCGGTGTACGTGTAGCCGATTTTCTCAAGCAGGGCGCAGCGGGCGCGCTCAAAATAGTTGACGTAATTTCCGTGCCAGGCGATGCGCATGGAATCCACCTCAAAGAAATCGATTTTGAACGTCGTCTCGCAGAACAGCACGTGCGGGTCAAGCCCCGCCGCAGAAAAAGTCGCCTCGCCCATGCCCGTATTCTATCTGAATGCGGAAATATTTTCTAGTGGCGTTTTGGGGCAGGACAACCTCTCTACTTCAGAAGCGGGGTTTCCAGCCGGTTCTCGAAAACACCGCAGTTTCGAGAGCGCATGAAGCGGGAGTGTGCTATGGGCGGTAGCAGGGTACGTGCTCTAGCCTATAGCGGAGGAGTGCTGTAGGCTAGAGCGGCACGTTGCATCGCCTAGAGCAGGAGGCGGCTACAGGCTACTGCGGAGGTCTGCTATCGTCTAGGGCAGTGCGGGCGCGTCTGCCGTGCGGGGTGGAATCGCTTTGTCCGTGCGGGGAAACGGCGACTCTTTCAATTCGAGCATCGGTTTTTCTTCAGGCAGTGCATGATGCACTCGAAGGAGCGTACGAGTAGGACTGGCAGGATGCGCAACAGGGAAATCTGCTTTCTCATGCGTACCGTCCGCTTAGAACTGGGCAAGAAACCATCGATAGACCGCCTCCATGCGCGCGACCATAGAATCCCTGACTTGCTTCCGCATGTCAACCAGCGCAAGGTTCCGCGCGTCCACGTCGACAGAAAGATAGAGCAACAGGTCGTCGCCGCAGTCCAGCGCGACAACGGTGATTCTCATCTTCCCCGGCATGACGGCTCTGATGCCCATAAAGGTCAGGGGCGAGATGAGCAGGAACGAGGCGTACAGGACTCCGTCCTGCTGACGGTAGCGCAACGTGTAGGTCGTCTCGCCATACGTACAGTCATACAGATAGCAGTACGACAGCTGTCCGTCCGCGCTCCCCGCGTTCTGGTCAAGAATCGGCACGGCAGAACCAGGGGCGGCAATCATGTAGGCTTTTTTGTACAGCAGCTCGCCGTCAGGATTCCTTTTCGTCACGCGATAGCGCATTCCCGCCATGGTGCTGATGGAGCGAAGTACCACGGAAACGTCGTCCGTCGTAGGCTCCCGCCCGTCTGCACGGCGCGACAAATCCGCCTTGGGAATCTCGTAGAGGAATTCGGCGACGAACGGCACGTTTTTCGCGTCCTTCTCAAGCGTTTCCGCGCGCACGTCCGCTTCGTACACGCAGGCGGGAAGGAGCGAGAGCGCAGTGTCGTCTCTTTCATGGATGACGGAAACAACGCGCGACTGCCGCAACTCCGCACGGTAGGCGGGCGGCACTGCGTCAGCCACGGAAGCACCCTGCGCCGCGACACATTCCGCACGACCGGCAAGCACGAGCAGCGCGATTCCGAAGCCGACGTTCCGCATGGCGGCTTTCGGGCATCTGCGGGCATGCGTACTGTCGCGGACTCCTCGTTCTTTTACTTTTCCCGGACTGGCATCAGTCCTCGGATGCATGCAAATGCTCACACGTACACTCTTCAATGCAATTTGTGCCGTTTCCTTGACCCACGCGGCACAAAAAGTTTTTGCGGCAGACGGAATTGAGCGCGCACGAGGAATTTGCCTCGATATACACGCATCCGGCAGAGTCATTGTCGATAAGCCGTGGCATGCCGCTGCACCCGGCAAACACAACCGCCATGTCCACTGCCATGCACAGCGCGGCGACCCGCAGCATCTTGTTCATTTTGCTGCCTCCATACATGAAAAAGTGGCACACACATACCCTTTCCACATATCAATTGATATATCACGACAGTTTTATATATATATCGAATTATAAATAAAACCGAGCGATATGTCAATTGATATAATCAGTCCATGCATTCATTCAGGGAAAATCTTCGGAGCGAGCTTGATTTTCAGGGGCTGACGGTCAAGGAGCTTGCGGCACGGACGGGGATTATCAAGGGAACGCTCGACAACTATCTCGGCGCGCGGGCATCGATTCCACCAGCAGACATAGCGGTCAAGATTGCGGACGCGCTGCACGTTTCGGTGGAGTACCTAGTGACTGGCGCGGACAAACAACGCGAGGACGCGGAGACGGTCGGCCCGGCAAACGCGGAAGAAAAATCCCTCCTGCATGACCTGACCGTCATTCCGCAGCACCTGCGCAAAACGCTCAGGACGCTCATTCATCAGACCGCGCAGTCCGTGCGCAGCGGCGCGGAGTGAGTGCGTGAAACTTCTAGAGAGAAACCCTTTCTACTTTCGAAGCGGGGGTTTTCCTTCCTCAAACCGCTTGCGCTTTGTTTCTTTGCATAGTAATATAGCGTAAAGGGGATTTGCGATGAAAAGGGTGATTGGTTTGCTCGCGGCGGCGGTCGTGCTTGCGGGATGCAGCAAGCAGGCTGCGGACGGAACGAAGAGAATCGGGATTGCGAAAATCGTGCAGCACGTCGCGCTTGACGACGTGGAGCGCGGCATCATTGACGTGATTGACGAGGCGGGATTCGCCGTAACGTATGACTTGCAGAACGCGAACGGCGACGTGAACACGGCGGCGCAGATTGCGGCAAAGTACAAGGACGAGCGCGTGGATTTGGCGGTCGGCATTGCCACGCCGGTCGCGCTTGCATTGGCGAACACGATTAAGGACATTCCGATTGTGTTCGGCACCGTGACCGACCCGCTTTCCACCGGCCTGGTGACGACGCTCGACCACGGCGAGGGCAACGTGACGGGCATGAGCGACTACGTGGACACGGGGACGCAGGTCGCGCTCTTCAAGGACGTGGCGGGCATCAAGACGCTGGGCTACATCTACACGAGCAACGAGGGCAACTCAATCAGCTCGCTCAACCTGGTGCAGGAGGCCTGCGAAAGCCTGGGCTTGCAGCTGGTGACGCAGGCGATTACGAATTCGTCCGAGGTGAAGGCGGCGGCGGAAGCGATTGTCGGCCGCGTGGACGGCATCTACCTGACCACGGACAACACGGTGTTCAGCGCGCTCGCCTCGCTCGTGCAGGTGTTCGGCAGCGCGAAAAAGCCGATTTTCAGCGCGGACGTGACGGGCGCACAGGCGGGCGGCATCCTCATGGCGAGCGGTTTCAACTATTATAAGGCGGGGCGCGCAACAGGTGAGATGTGCGTGCAGATTCTGAACGGCGCGAAGCCCTCGGAACTTCCCGTGCGCTTTATGACCGAGCCGAGCGACAGCGACCTGCTGCTCGATTTGGACGCGGCAAGGAACTGCGGCATCACGTTCAGCGAGGAGCTGCTCGCACAGGCGAACATGATTTTTGAGAACGGCGTGCTGACGGCAAAATAAACGGCGATGGTTTCGGGAATCCTCATCGAAGGCTTGATTTACGGCATTATGGTGCTCGGCGTGTTCATGACATTCCGTGTGCTGAATTTCTGCGACATGACGGTGGACGGCGCGTTCCCGCTGGGCGCGTGTGTGCTTGCGGCCTGCCTGACGCGCGGCATCGCGCCGGGCATCGGTCTGCCGCTCGCCTTTGCGGCGGGCTGCGTCGCGGGGCTGTGCACCACGCTCATCTACACCAAACTGCGCATTCCCGACCTGCTTGCCGGCATCCTTATGATGACGATGCTCTATTCCGTCAACCTGCGCGTCATGGCGAACCACGCGAACGTCTCGTTCCTGCGCATTCCCACGGTGTTCTCGCGGCTTACGGCATGGGCGGGCGCAAACGGGCTGAGCGGCGACTGGACGATTGTCGTCTTTCTGCTGGTGTTCGTCGGCATCCTCACGGTGCTGCTCAACCTGTTTTTCAGCACGGACTTCGGGCTGACGATGGGCGCGCTCGGCGCGAACCCGCAGATGGTGACGAGCCAGGGCGTGGACGTGCGCTTCGTGCGCGGCGTGGGCATCTGCCTGGGCGACGGGCTTGCGGCGATGAGCGGCGCGCTCTTTTCCATGTACGCGGGCTTTGCCGACGTGGGAAGCGGCACGGGCGTGGTCGTCTCCGGGCTGGCATCGCTCATGCTCGGCGAATTCATCCTGTCGTCCAACAGGATTGCCGTGCAGACCCTGCGCGTGCTGCTCGGCTCAATCCTGTACCGCGCGCTCATGTTCGTGGCGCGTCGCTACGGCTACACCATCGGCATGAACAGCAACGACCTCAAACTGATTACGGGACTGCTGATTATCGTCTGCCTGATTGTGAGCCAGACGGACGTGGCGGGCTGGCTCAAGGCACACCTGAAGCGGCCGGAAAAAGCGTGAGCGAGGGCGATATGCGAAACAAGAACACGACAGCGGAGGCACGTCATGCTGACGCTTGAACACATCGGCATCACGTTCAACGCGCACACGCCGGACGAGAACAACGCGCTCAAAGACATCTGCCTGGACATCCGGCGCGGCGACTTCATCACGGTCATCGGCTCGAACGGCGCGGGAAAATCCACGCTGTACAACGTGATTGCGGGGACGCTTTCGCCCACCACAGGGCGCATCCTGCTTGACCGGCACGAGGACGGCGGCGCGAAGGACATCACCAAGGACGCGGAATACAAGCGGGCGCGCTACATCGGGCGGATTTTTCAGAATCCGCTGCTCGGCACGGCGGGCAGGATGAGCCTTGAGGACAACATGATGATTTGCTCCCAAAAAGGCGCGAAAGGTCTCCGCATCAGCCTGAACAACCGAATGCGCGCGCGCTTCCGCGAGCAGCTTGCCGTGCTGAACATGGGCTTGGAGAACCGCCTGAGCGACAACGTTGACCAGTTTTCCGGCGGACAGCGGCAGGCGCTCACGCTGCTGATGGCGGTGATGAGCAAGCCCGACCTGCTCCTGCTCGACGAGCACACCGCCGCGCTCGACCCGACCAACGCGGAAATCGTCATGCAGCTCACGCTCCGCTTTGCGCGCGAGTACGGGCTGACCGTGATGATGGTGACGCACAATATGCAGCACGCGCTCGACTACGGCAACCGCCTGCTGATGATGGACAGCGGCACGATTCTGCTCGACATCGGCGCGGAGGAGAAGGCAAAACTCACCATGGACGCGCTGATTCAGCGGTTCCGCGCGATTAGGCAGGTGACGAGCGACAACATGCTCTTGCAGTGATTGCGCTTAGCGCAACACGCTTCCGCGAATCCGCTTGACGAGGCGGGCTTTGCCAACGGAAAGCAGTTTTTCCTCATGCCCGGGCAGCGTTTCAACGCGGACAAGCGAATCGCCGTCGCACTTTTCCATGCCGAGCGGATTTCCCATGATGACGAGGGGCGCACCCGCCGGGTCATCGGGGTTTTCATATTCCAGTTCCACCATGTTGTGTTCGGCAAGCGCGTTCTCAACCACGCGAACCTTCCCCACAAAGTCCATGCCGCCCGCCTTCGTCTGCTCCAAACGAACGCTGTCTCCGCGCAACTGCGCGGGGGTCAGGACGATGTTGCGCGCAATGCGGTCGAGCAGGCCGTCCTTCTGCTCCGGCGTGAGGCGCAGTTTCTCCAGCTCGGCGCGCATGTCCTCGTTGTGGCGTTCGCGCTCGGATTCGGGGGAAAGCGTCGCCTGCCGGTCGCCGTCCGTCGCATTTTGCTCGCGCTCAAACCACACGGTCGGAAAGCTGACCATTTCTTTCTTCCGCTCCGTCGTCTTAATCTTGCCGACAAAATCCAGCCGGGTTTTCGCGACGAGCCGCCGCGCCTCCTCGTCGCTCTGCACGTCCAGCACGTACACGCCCGGCGCGAGCGTTGCGGCAATGCGCCGCGCGACGGCAGGAACGCGCTCCACGGCGGCCGTCTGCTCCGCGCTCACGCGCAGCACGTAGCCCTTGTACAGCGCGGCGGACGCATAGATGCCGCTCCAGTCCTCCAGCGAGATGCGCAGGTTCTGCGGCACGTCGTAGGGGCAGAGCGCGGCGAGCGTGTCCAGAATTTGGGCGGCGGTCATGCCCGCGTCAAAGGCGCGCATGACCGATTTCTTGCTGATGGCGAACTGCGCCGCCGTGTCGAACTGCGTCACGTCCAAAAAGGACATGAGCGGCACGAGCGCGCGCAGCGGCAACCCGGGAAGCAGCATGACCGTAAAGCCCGCGTCGATGTTCAGCACCTTGGGAAAGGGCGGCTTGACCGGGCGCGGCGGGTCGCTCAGCACGCTTCCCGGCACGAAAACCGTCTCGCCGTCCGCCGTCTTGCCTTTTTCCGCAAGAATGCCGAACAGCACCGCGTCGTCAATCAGCCGGTCAAGCGTGGAAACGGCATCGTCGCCCGCAAACCGCGCGCTTTCGGCAAGCGGGGAACGCGCGAGCAGCGAGGAAAAGCGGCTTGCCTGTCCCATCGGCGCAACGTCGGAATTGTCGCCGTCCTTTTCGGCGGCAAGGAACGCCGCGCGCAATACCAATGAGCGCGTGTAGCCCGTTTCGGGAATGCCCGCCGCAACGGAGAGCAGCAACTGCGCCTGCCGCACAAGCCCGCTCCGGCTGAACCGCCCCTGCGCCGCCACGCACAGCAGCGCGCACTGGCTGATTTCGTCCAGTTCCGCAAACGACTCCAGTTTGGCGCGGTCAAGCGCAAATCCCGTCGTATCGTCCTTTAAAATAGAAAGATTGATGCACGCAAGCGTCACGCGGTGCAATGCCGCCGTCCGCTGCGGGAACACGGATTCCAGTGCCGCCGCCGCCCGCTTTTTGAACGAGCCGTCCGCCTTGCACACGTCGCCCGAGTCGAACAAGAACGAACTGTACGCCGCAAGCAGCTCCGGCGACACGGGCGCGTCGTGCCGTTCGTATTCCTCCGCAAGCGCGGGCGGCGCAAACAGCACCGACTGCCGCAAGAACGGCCGCAGCGCGTCCTCCAGCATCGGGTTCACGCTGACAATCGTCCTGCCCGTCTGCGCGTCCCCGTGCCGGTACACGATGAGCCGCTCCTCCAGATTCAGCAGCCGCTCGTACACCGCCGCAAAATCCTGCTCCCCCTCAAAAAACGCCGCCACCTTTTCCTGCGTCGCGTCGCGGATGAACCACACCGCGCACAGCAGCCGCACGTCGTCCTCGCTCAGCAGCCCCACGAGCGTCCGCCGGTTCTCCTCCTTGCGCAGAAACGCCCCCAGTTCCTCAATCAGCTTGGGCTTGTTGTACGGCGTGCGCACCTCACCCAAGTACATCCGCATCAGCTCAAAAAAATGCGCGTCCGGCAGCGTCGCCATGCTCTCACGCCACCTGATGATGCGCTGAACGTGTCCTTCGTCCTGTCTCATCCGCTATCTCCGATGGGGGAAGCCTCCCCCTCGCTCCAGCCCATGCGGGCTTCCGCTACCCCCTCTCCTAGGGGCCGCGCCCCTAAAACCCCGCGTCGCTCCTGCCGCACGGCGCCTCAAGCCGCGCGAGCGTTCCTCCCGCCGCGTCCAAATCCTCCGCCGTCCTGTACCGAATCAGCCGGTACGCATAGCCCTGCTCCGCCAGGAACTTCTGCCGGTTCGAGCCGAAGTCCTCCTCCACGGTGTTGCGCGTGATGAGCGTGAAAAAGCGGGACGTGCGCTCCTTGGGGCGCAGAATCCGCCCGAGCCGCTGCGCCTCCTCCTGCCGGCTGCCGAAGGTGCCGCTCACCTGGATTGCCATGCTCGCGTCGGGGAGGTCAATCGCGAAGTTCGCCACTTTTGAGACGACCAGCACGCGGACGCTGCCCGCGCGGAACGCGGCATACAGCGAATCGCGCTCGCCGTTGGGCGTTTTTCCCGTGATAATCGGCGCGGAAAGCAGCCGCGCAATCTCGCTCAGCTGCTCAAGGTACTGCCCGATAATCAGCACCTTGTCGTCGGGAAAGCGGCGCACCAGCTCCTGCACCACGGCGAGTTTGGCGGGGTTCTCGCTCGCGATGCGGTGCTTGCGCCTCGGCTCCGCCACGGCGTACTCAATCTCCGCGTTCCCGCTCAGGTCAAGGCGGATTTCCACGCATTCCGCGCTCGCAATCCAGCCGCCCGCCTCAAGGTCTTTCCACGGCACGTCGTAGCGTTTCGGTCCCACCAGGCTGAACACGTTGCCCTGCAAGCCGTCCTCGCGCACGAGCGTCGCCGTCAGCCCCACGCGCCGCACCGCCTGAATCTCGGCGACCACCCGGAACACGGGAGCGGGAAGCAGATGCACCTCGTCGTAGATAATCAGCCCCCAGTCGCGCTCGCGGAACAGCGAGAAATGCGGGTACGGGCCTTCCTTTTCGGGTCGCCAGGTGAGGATTTGGTAGGTCGCCACGGTGACGGGCAGTATCGTCTTGCGCTCGCCCGTGTATTCGGCAATCTGCTCGGCGTTCAAATCGGTCTTGTCCAGCAGCTCGTCTATCCACTGGTGCACCGCGCTGATGTTCGTGGTGACGATGAGCGTGCTCGTCTTGAGCATCGCCATCACCTGCATGCCCACAATCGTCTTGCCCGCGCCGCAGGGCAGCACAATCGTGCCGAAGCCCGTTCCCGCGCCCCGGTCACCCACCAGCGCCTGCGCCGCCGCCGCCTGATACGCGCGCACGGCAAAGGGCTTTCCGCTCCGCGTCGTTTCCCGCAGCGCGATTGCAAGCGGCTCGCCCGCGCGCATCGGCACGTCGTCCTTGACCGGCCAGCCCATGCTGAGCAGTTCCTGCTTTATCGTGCCGCGGTCGGTCAGCGCGAGCAGGAAGCACTGCGCCTTCTCGCCGTCGCTCACGGAAGCGGCCTCGCCCTGCGGCGCGACGTACTGCGCCACCGCAAGCATTCCCTTTTTGACCAGCGCGCTCGCCGCGATTTCCCGGAACACGGCGCGGCTTTCCGTCACGAGATAGAGCCGCTCCTCTTCGATTTCCCGCGCGCCCGCGTTTTCCGCACCGGACGCGAGCGGAACGGCAACGGACGGCGCGGGAATCAGCCGCAGTCTGCCGAACCGGCCTGCCGTCTCAAAAATCCACTGCTCCACGGCGGGCGGCACGTCGTAGCGGGAAAAGTCCCGCAGCACACCCACCGCGTCGTCAGGGGAAAATCCCGCGCCCGCGGCGTTCCACAGCGAAAGCGGCGTGAGGCGGTAGGTGTGCAGATGCTCGGGGGAACGCTCCAGCTCGGCAAAGGGAATGAGCGCGTTGCGGCACTCGTCGGCACGGGGCGCGTGCACGTCCAGCAGCAAAGTGCGGTCGCTCTGAACGATAAGCGGATTTTCAAGACGGTTCTGCTGCGGCATATCGTTCTATTATATCGCAGGGCTTGCGAAATTGCTACCGAAAACCAACGATTGAGCGGGGTGCGGAAAGAGCAAAAAACGGCAGCCCCGCAAAGGCGCGCTCTTATACCTTGCCGCAAACGCTGAAATCCTGCACACGCAGGGCAAGGGCTATATTTTAGGTAGTATAAAGGATTTTCTGGGAAAATAGTCGGGTTGCTGGCTGCTCCAAGAATGGACGAAACGGGAAAAGTGCCCCTCCCTGCGTATTCTCCCATGGTGTTTGCATCTCACTCATCAGTGGTGTTTGTATCCCATTCACCACTGGTGTTTGTATCCCATTCATCACTGGTGTTTGTGACTGATTCACCAGTGGTGTTTGTGTCTGATTCATCACTGGTATATGTGACCCATTTCTTATGCTGTCGCCGTCTTATCAGCATATCGCTGCTTTTGGAAGATACTTTTTGCAAAAAAAACAATCCACGACACTCCCTGTCATGCCCTGCGCCGTATAATTGGAGCAACAGGAGGCAATCATGCTGAAAAACATACTGATAGGCGGAGCGGCGGCGCTCATCTGCGTGCTTGTAAAGGAGCTGTGCCAGACCATAGACGACTACAACGCGCTTGTGGACAAGTACAACGAGAGCATCGAGTTCATCAGGAGCTGCGACTTCTACCGCTACAGCGACGGCAGCAAAAAAGAGGACGGCGACGCGGCAAAAAGGTTCGTGACGGAGACGGAGACGCTCGCCGACGGCACCAGGCGCACCGCAAAGCGCGACGCGGCGTCAGGCTTGACGGTCATCTCATACGAGCGGGCATGATGTCCGCCAAGGAGTTTTTTTATGGTAAGAAGATTTTTTGCCAACTGCATTGCGGCGGGCGTGGCGGTGGCCGCGGGAAAGATGCTGTCCGACTATGCCGAGACAAGACCCCCGCTCAAGAACGTGAAGGACGCGCTCAAAAAGACGGGCGCGGACTTGAAGGC
>JAFLSP010000036.1 GCA_022510885.1 Treponema sp.
CGCGCGTTTTTTGGTATACTATAATGCAGAGGACTTTTTATGGCAGAAATGAACGAACAATTCGACTTTACCATTGAGCAGCTGGGGCCGTGCAAGGTGCCCTCGCCCATTCAGCTGGCGCGTCAGCACGGCGACTTTAAGGCAAACTATGTGAAAGATTCGTCGTTCGTGCGCTACAAGGTGAATGTTTTTTTGGAGAACAACGACCCGGACGACCCGCTTGACAGCGCGAACCTGCTCCAGAAGGCGGGGCCGCGCGAGCATATCTACTTCAATCCGGCGCACGTGACGGCGGGCATCTGCACCTGCGGCGGCCTGTGTCCCGGCCTGAACGACGTGGTGCGCGCGGTGGTGCGCTGCCTGTGGTACCGCTACGGCGTGAAGAAAATCCGCGGCTTCCGCTTCGGCTTCAAGGGCTTTTTCCCGGAGCAGGGCTTCGACACGATGGACCTGACGCCGGAGGTGGTGGACGACATCCACAAAATCGGCGGCTCGTTTTTGGGGACGAGCCGGGGCGGCGGCGACCGCGTGAGCGACATCTGCGACGCGATTGAGTCGCTGAGCATCAACATGCTGTTCATCATCGGCGGCGACGGCACGCAGCGCGGCGCGCTTGAGGTCTCGCAGGAGGCGACGCGGCGCGGGCTGAAGGTCGCCATCGTGGGCATTCCCAAGACGGTTGACAACGACCTGCTCTTCCTTGACCATTCCTTCGGCTTTGAGACGGCGGTGCAGCAGGCAAAGGAGGCGGTTTCGGCGGTTCACATGGAGGCGCACTCGCAGGTGAACGGCATCGGCCTGGTCAAGCTGATGGGGCGCGATTCCGGCTTTATTGCGGCGGCGACCACGCTTGCGAGCCACGAGACGAATTTCTGCCTCATTCCCGAAGTGCCGTTCGACCTGGACGGCCCGAACGGGTTTTTGGCGCACTTGGAGGACCGCATCCGCGAGCGGCATCACGCGGTCATCGTCGTTGCCGAGGGCGCGGGGCAGGAGCTGCTTGAGAACCTGAACCAAAAGGACGCGAGCGGAAACCGCAAGCTCTCCGACATCGGCACCTTCCTGCGCGACAAAATCAACGACTACTTTGACGTGAAGGGCATTCACGTGAACCTCAAGTACATTGACCCCAGCTACCAGGTGCGCTCGGCCGTCACCACGGCAAACGATTCCGTCCTGTGCGAACGCCTGGGCAACAACGCGGTTCATGCGGCAATGGCGGGAAAGACCCGCTGCGTGGTCGGCCTGATTCATGACAAGTTCGTGTACCTGCCCATGGAGCTGATTACGCTCAAGCGCAACAAGGTTGACCCCGAGGGCGCGTTCTGGCGCGATGCCCTGGACGCGACGCGCCAGCCAATCCTGATGGTGAACAACATGCAGATGGCATTGGAAGGCATGAAAAAGCGCGCCGACGAAGAGAACAAGGTCGCGGCAAAGCGCATGGCGGACTACGTTGCGGCCAAAAAGGCAAACAAGTAGCAAAACAAAAACGGTCGGGCACACCGACCGTTTTTTATTCGCCTTGCCGCTACAACTTGTCAATCAGCATGGAGCATTTGCCCGACGGAATGGGCAGTGTCTTTTTCTTTTGGTTCAGGATGTTTATCGTAAAGTAGTAGAGCTTCTCGCTTTCCATCTGGATTTCCCAGCCGCGCGTGCTCTTGTTGCTCAGAATGGTGATGAGGTTGCGCTTGAGCGACAGTTTCTCTATGCCCATGATTTCCATGTTGGGGATAATCCAGTCCACCGTCTTGCGCGGCAGGCTGATGTTCAGCCCGATGACGTTCTCTATCATCAGCGCGATGGTTGACAGCCCCACGGTGGCAAGGTAGCGTTTGCGCGGGAACTGCTCGTCCGCGCCGTAGGTGGCGAACCCTTCCTTGCGCGGCTTGTAGGCCTCGTACAGGTCGCCCTTGCCGCCCGCCGCCGGCGTGAGTCCTTCCAGGATAAAGTAGAGGTGGCGGATGGAGCATTCGCGCGCGAGGTCGAACCGCTGGTATTTTTCCAGTCCCTTGATGACCATAAAGTTGAACGCGGGATAGACGCTGCCGCAGAATGCCTCGCCGTTCTCGCTGAACGCGGGGCTGTCCGCGCTGAGCGTGGGGAACGGATGGTCGGTGCCGAAGGTCTTGGGGTCGGAAAGGTGCGCGATGAGCGTGTCCGCCTTGTCCGCGTTGGGAATCTCCGCGAGCAGCGGCCAGAATCCGGCAATCGTCTTGTGCGGCAGCCGTTCGCCGTTCGCGTCCAGGTCGTGGTAAAAGCCCGTGTCGCTGTCCCACATGAGCGCGTTGATGCGGGTCTTGAGGCTGAAATACATCCGCTTGTACTGGAAGCTCATGTCCTTGTCGTTGAGGATGTCGCCGAGCGCGCTCATGTGCGCCGCGTTGAGCGCCAGTGCCGCGTTGAAGTCAACAGGATAGCACACGTCCGTGCGCGGCGCGTTGAACATGGTGCTTGCGCTGACGGGCGCGGAATACAGGCCGTTCTCCTGCTTGAACGTCGCGTCAATCCAGTCCATGTACTTCTGGAGAATGGGCAGCACTTCCTTGACGCGCCGTTTGTTCGCGGACTTGTGGTACAGGTTGAATTCCGCCCAGGCAAAGACCGGCAGCCCCACGCCCTGCAAGTTGGTGGGGTCGGCGACAGGCGTTTCGGTCTTTGCGTTGTACCGCCAGCGGATTGCGCCGTTCGGCTCCTGCTTGGCGTAGAAGAAGTCGAGGTTCTGGTTCGCGGGGAAATTGCGGTTGGAGTAGACCAAGAAGAACGACGAGAAGATGGCATCCAGCTGGTCGATGACGGTTTTGTCGCCCTCCGGATAGATGAAATAACCGTCGGCGGCAGATTCCAAGGTCTTGCCGTTCAGCCAAAAGTTTGCAAGCCATGTCCATGAGTTGTCGTAAATATCTACAAAATCCTGGTCGTAAAAATGAATTTTGGGGAAATCGCGTTTATTCACAGAACCTACAAACCTGCCTTACGTGTGGTGCTTTCATTATAGCATACTTTCGGGAAAAAGGTAAAAAATTGTGGAAAAAAATTGAGATGCGCGGCAAGACTGCTTGACAAATGCGGTCGTTATTCGGTGCTTGCTTGCGCCGTATTTGCCGCAGCTTGCTCGGTTGCTTGCGGTGCGTCGGCGGGTTGCGCCGGTGCGGTCGCCTGCGGCGCGCTTGTGCTTGCCGCCGCCGGCTGGGCGGGCTGCGGATTTGGGCGCGGCGTGATGCGCGGGCGGCGGTAGGTCAGCCGGACGGTCTCGCGCTCGGTCTTGTGGCGCGACTTGAGGAACAGCGTCTGCGTCTGCTCGTTGTACGCATAGCCGGAGGAATTGTAGCTCTCAAAACGCGGGTCGGTGCGGAACGGCATTCCGTAGATTTCGATGGTCTCGAACGGGCGGATGCCCCTGATGATGAGGTAGTGCGTGTCGTTTGTCGGGAAATCAATCGTTATCGTTCCCGTGCTGCCCGTCGCGTTTTCCTCATAGGTGATGCGGCGCGCGGCAGACCATGACCAGACTTTGCTCGTGCCGAACGTTCCGAGGACGCTGTAATGCGGATAGAACGGATTTTCTGCCAAAAGCGGGTAGACGTCCGCAAGCACGCGCGTATTCAAGTCGGGTGACTGCGCAAATGCCGTGTTGATGAGCAGTCTCCCGCAGATTTGGTGCGCCTGGCTCGCGGCATGGATGCCGTAGTCGAGCAGCGTTTTCCCCGTTTTTACGGTCGGCAGGAACGGCAGCGGCTCCTCCTTTTCCACAAGGAGGAGCGTGTCGTTCTCAAAAACACACGAGTCCTGAATTGTCTCAAGGCAGGTCGGAATGACGGGCGCGAGCAGTTCCGCCGTGGCAGAACGCGCGGCCGCCAAGGCGACGTACACGGACAAAATCCCGCCTGCCTGCTCCACGGTGGGCGCGAATTCGGCAAGGGACGCGGGAAGCGCGGCGAGCGAGCGCACGTCGGGCGCAGTATCCTCGCGCACCATGTAGTCGGCAAGTCCGCTGATGTCAAAAATGGCGAGGCTTTCCTGCGCGATGGCATTCTGTATCATGCCGCGCATATTATCGTTGACCATGGTCAAACTTCGGTTCATGGAGACAAGCGAATCGAAGAAGGGCGCGGAAAGGTACGTGCGCCGCGTACTGCGCCGGAACGAGTCGGGAATCCGCGCGAGGGTCGTGCTATACTGCCCGCGCGAAAGCTGTTCGGAAAGATAGGCGATAATCGCGGTCTCATTGCCCTGTGACGGGTCTTGCATGGTCTGCGCAGGGACGGACGCGATGCCGTCCTTTACGCGCTGCACGGTATCCTCGTATGCGCCCTGGGACGCAAGCGGCGCGCTTGCCGGAACGACATCAAAGGCAAAGGTCGTGGCAGGGACAAACAGCGCGTAACTTGCCGTCAGTGCCGTCTTTGAGAACGAGAGCGTCTCCCCCGCCAATGTCGGCGCGGTCAGCACATATTCCGTGTTCTTTGAGCTGACCAGCTGGCGCGATGCCGACTGCTCCGTTACCGAATAGCCCGTGGCGGGCTTGTACGTGAGCGAAAGCTGCTCCCCGTCCGGCGGCAACTGCGCGGAAATGGCGAGCGAGGCGTCGTCCGTCTCGTCCGAAACGGCAAAGGTGAGCGCAACGTCGTCGCTGAACTGGAACGTGTAGGCGTTGCCATCGTGCTGTTCCCACGAAATGAGCGTAAGCGGCATGGGTTCCTGCGCGTTGCGCAACAGCAGGGCGGGCATCGCGTCATCGGCGGTGAATTCAATGCCCCGGAACGAGACGCGCAGGGTGTTTTTGAGCGCGGTACTGCCGTCGGCAAGTTGCGTCTGCGCGACAGTCATGCGGAGCAAGCCGATGTTGCGCGAGAGCAGCGATTCGTTCTTAAACTGAAGCACAAATATTCCGATAATGATAATGCCGTAGAGCAAGGTGAGGCCAAAAATCTTTTTTACCGGATGCCGTACCATAATCGCTATCAGTGTAACTAATGATTGCGATAAATTCAACTATATTGTAAAGTATCTGCTATGGTACTGGGAGCTTTTGATATGAAAAAAATGTCCGTCGTCTTTACGTGCGCCGCTACGGTGGCGATGCTTTCGTGCGCGACTGCCGCAACAGCATCCGCGAGCGCGCCGGTTACCGCTTCCGCAAAGGCGGCCGAGTCAGATGCGCCGGTGGAAGTGCGTTTTGTGCAGCAACTGAGCGACACGCTTGCCGGCGGCAACACCGAGCAGGCGCTCGCGCTGTTTGACGCGATGCCGGAAGGAACGGAAAACAACGCCGACTTGCAGATGCTCAAGGCATCGCTGCTGCTCACGTCCGGGCGCGAAGGCGAAGCCGAATCCCTGGCGAAAAGCCTGCTCGCTGCCAACCCGAACGACGTGAACATCCTCAGCCTGAACGTCATGGTCGCCAAGAACAAGGGCGACACGGCGACAAAGAGCCGGCTGCTCAAGCAGATTATCGCGATTGACCCGGGCAACGCGGACGCGAACATGGAGCTGGGCGACGAGCAGGCGCTCAAGCGCAGCTACCGCAACGCGCTCGCCTACTATAAAAAGGCCGTCGATTCCGAGCCGACCAACACGGACGCGCTGTTCAGCTACGGCAAGATGTCCTACTACCTGCGCAGCGATGCCGAGGCGCGCGCGTATTTTGAGCGCGTGCTTGCCATTGACCCGGAGAACGCGCAGGCACTGGCATATCTGGGCAAACTGGAGGGCGAGAGCCGCCGGTTCCGCGCCGCCTGCGACTACCTGAACCGCGCCATTCGCTCCGACCCTGCCAACACGGAATACTATCTCGACTTGGGAACGTACACGCGCTACACGGGCGACTATGCCGGTGCGGAGGCCGCGTGGAAAAAGGCCGTCGCGCTCAACCCGGACTATTTCTTGGGCTACGCCTATCTTGCCGGGCTGTGCGACGAGCAGGACCGCTTTGACGACGCATACGACTACTACCGCAAGGTCGTGGAGAAAAATCCGCAGTATTTTTACGCCTACGAGTCGCTGGGAATGCTCGCCTGGAAAAAGGGCAACTGGACTGAGGCGCGCTCCGCGTTCGAGAAGGCCCGCGAGAAAAATCCGCAGAACATCTCCTACGCGCTGATGATTGCGGCGACGTACTGGAAAGCGAACGACATCGCCGGGATGAAAAAAAGCACCGAGGCGGTGATGAAAGGCCTGGACCGCCAGAGCCTCGACTACGCCGTCCTCCGGATGTTCCATGACATGGGCGGCGACGGAGGCGTGGTGCAGAAAGTCGCTTCCGAGCAGAACAGCACCAAAAAAGGAAAATTCCTGTACTACATGGCGCTCTACTATGACCTGAAGAACAATCCTTCGCTTGCCGGAAAATACTACGCGGAAGTAACCAGTATGCGGGACCCGATGTTCTTTGAGTACCGCCTTGCCGAATGGAGCGTGGCAGATGGCGCAAAGTGAGACCCGTCTCGAACTGAACGGGCGCAGCATCACGCTGATTGGGACGGCGCACATCTCAAAGGAAAGCATCGACGAGGTGACGGCGTACATCCGCGCGAACGACCTTGACTGCGTGGCCATTGAGCTGGACGAACAGCGGCTTTCCGCGCTCAGCGACAAGGAACGCTGGCGCAAAATGGACATCATCAACGTGCTCAGGAAGCGGCAGGGCTTTCTGCTGCTGGCGAACCTCGTGCTGTCGGGCTTCCAGCGGCGCATGGGCGAGAACCTGGGCGTAAAGCCCGGCGACGAGATGAAAGCCGCCTATGAAGTCGCCGTTGAACGCGGCATCAAGACGGCAATGGTTGACCGCCCGATTCAAATAACGTTGCGCCGCGCCTGGGCGCGCAACTCGCTGTGGGGAAAATGCAAGCTGCTTGCCGCGCTCCTGTCCAGCGCGTTCGAGAAAGAGACCGTTGACAGCGAACAGATTGAGAACCTCAAGAACCGCAGCGAAATGGACAGCATGATGAGCGAACTTTCCGCGTACATGCCCAAGGTCAAGGAAGTGCTGATTGACGAGCGCGACCGCTACCTTGCCGCGCACATCTGGAACGCGGGCGGAACGCGCGTCGCGGCCGTGCTCGGCGCGGGGCATCTTCCCGGCGTGGAGCGGAACCTGCGCGCGCTTGCGGCGGGAGAAATCTCCGCGGACACGGCTGACATTGCGGCCGTGCCGCCCAAGACGGTGGGCGCAAAAATCGCCGGATGGGTCATTCCCGCCCTCATCGTCGCGCTCATTGCGGCGGGCTTCTATTTTGGCGGCAGACAGAAAGGCGCGGACATGCTCAGTGCCTGGGTGCTGTGGAACGGCGCGCTTGCCGCACTCGGCACGCTCATTGCGGCGGGGCATCCGCTGTCGGTCATCGTCGCCTTCGTGGGCGCGCCCATCACCTCGCTCTGCCCGTTCGTGGGCGTGGGCATGGTGGCGGGCATCGTACAGGCACTGGTGTGCAAGCCCAAAGTCGCCGACATGGAGACCTTGCAGGACGACGTGACGAGCCTTAAAGGCTGCTACCGCAACCGCATTCTGCGCGTGCTGCTCGTGTTCCTGCTGTCCTCGCTCGGCAGCAGCATAGGAACGTTCGTGGCTGGCGCGAATTTCATCGCGACCATCACCGCGTTCGTTAAGAATCTCTTCGCCTAGCCGTCCGCGCATCACGCACGTATAACAAGCGGTTATATAACAGAACATTATCCGCTCTCGACCTAACCATTCGGCAGGAAAATCGTTATACTGTGCGTATGACGACGAGACGAAAGACACGGCAGATGGCGAGCGTCCTCTTGGTTGCGGCGGGCATGGGGTGGTGCGCCGCGCAAACACCGCTGAACACGCTGCTGTCGGGCTACCTCGCCAACGACCTGACGTTCCAGAAAGCGGCGATTACGGCGCAAAGCGCGTCGCTCTCGCTCGACTCGGCAAAAATCAACAACGGCATGGCACTCTCGCTTTCTTCGGGAACGATTCGCGTCGCGCCCTCGTCAGACGGGACGACGGTCAGCTTTGAGCCGCAGGCGGAACTCGCGCTCCCCACGGTGAACGACACGACGCTTTCCGCGGACGTTCCCGTCACGCTCGGGAACGACAACGGAACGACGGTCAAAGATGCGTCGCTTGAGGTCTCCACGGGCATCATCACGGGCGTGCCGCAGCAGAAGAAAATCGCGGTGCTTGAGGCGGAGCGCAGGCTGCTTGAGGCACAGCGCAGCGCGCAGGACGCGGCGGTCACGGCGGAGCGGGATTTCTACGCCGCGCTCAAAAAACTGTACAATTATGCGGTCAGCGTGCTGACCAAGCGCAGCGACCTGTACGACGACGAACTGGAGCTTCGCCGCTTGCAGGCACAGGGCTACGCAACGTCGTCGGCGACGTACCAAAAGGCGGACTTGCGCGTGCGCTCCGACCGGCGCGACGTGACGGAGGCGGAGCGGCTGCTCGAACGCGAGACGGCGACCTTCGCGCAGAAATGCGGCGTGGAGTACGCCAAGGCGGCGGACGGCGAGAATCAGTACGACGTGGCGATTGCCTTCCTGCCCTTCGACATTCCGGCCGTGGACATCCTCGACCCCAACTCCTTTCCCGCCGAGTCTTATGCGGCAAGCGAGAGCGCGGCATGGAGCAAGTACATCGCGCAGCTCAAGCGCGAGGCGGACTACCGGCTGACGCTCAAGGCGAACGCGGGCTACACCTTCAACAACGCCACGGCGCAGTCGGACACGGTTGATGCGGGGCTTTCGCTGTCCTGGAACGGCTTTACGGCAAAGGCGGGCGTGTCGTTCGCCACGGGCAACACGGTGCTCAGCAACAACTACGCCTCGACCGGGCGGGCGGGCGACCCGCTCTACACGCTGTCCTTCGGGTGGAATCCCAACGCATGGCGGCTCGCGAACATCGACAAGCAGCAGGACGCGCTGGACGAGCGGCTGGAGGACATCGCCATTCAGTCCGCCGCGAACGACTACGCCACCGACATGGCGGACAAAATCACGGCGATTTCCGACCTGCTCTGGGCAAAGGAATCGTACCGAGAGGAATACGAGATGTACGAGCGGCTGGAGCAGGAGACGGAAGCCTGGTACCGGCAGGGCATCGTGACGGAAAGCGACTGGCTTGACGCGCGGGACAACCGCAGCAAGGCGCAGATAAACCTGCTCATCAACGCGATTGACGTGATTCTGTTCAACAACGAGACGAGACTGCTGTTCCGGGAGGTCGTGCAGTGAAAAAGAGGCTTTCAAAGGGCGCGGGCATTGCGCTTGGCGCGTTCGGCACTGCCCTCGTGCTTGCGCTTGGCGTGTTCGGCGCGCGGACTGCCGTGGTCGCCGCCAAAAAGGGCGACGAAGTGACCTACCGCGTGCGCCGGGAAACCTACGAGAACGTGATTGAGATTGCGGGCACGGCGAGCGCGGCAAAGGAGCAGACCTTGCAGGCAAAGACCGACGGCACGGTGATTGCCGTGTACGCAAAAGAGGGCGACGTGGTGAAAAAAGGCGACGTGCTGCTTCAGGTGGACGACACGACGCAGGTGTACAACCTCGCCAAACTGGACTACGACCTCGCCTCCACGCGGATTACGGGCGCGGCACAGCAGATACGGCTGATGGAAGTGCAGCGCGCCTCGCTCGTGCAGAAAGTGGACGAATGCAAAATCATCGCCACCTTTGACGGCGTGATTGCCTCGTTCGACGTGGACGAGGGCGGCTACCTTGAGGCGAAGGACTCCATCGGCACGCTCGTTGACAAATCCTACCTGACGGCAAAAGTGGAGATTGCCGAGACGGACGTGGCGAAGCTCGCCGTGGGGCAGAAGGTGCAGTTCTCCTTTCCCGCCTACGACGGCACGGTGGAAGGCTACGTGGTCTCCTTCCCCGCAATCGGCGAGGTGACCAGCCGGGGCGCGACCGTCATCAAGGCGACCGTGCGCATCGACGACGTTCCCGAGGCGATTCTGCCCAATTTCTCGTTCACGGGCAAAATCCAGATAACCGAGCCGGAGACGAAGCTCGTGGTGGAACGCTACGCCATCGGGCATGAGCAAGGCAGCGCCTTCGTGGATGTTCTGGAGAACGGCAGGACGACGCGGGTCGCCGTGGAGGTCGAGCCGTATGGCACGGGCTACGTCAACGTGCTGAGCGGACTTTCCGGCGGCGAGACGCTCAAGGCGCAGAGCGACGCGAGCAAGAGCGGCAGGATGAGCGTGAGCGCGCGCGGCGCGCCCGCACGGAACAGCGGCGGCAGCAACCGGCAGGGCGGCGGATTCGGCGGGCCGCCGCCGGGATTCTGATTCGGAGCGGACATGGACGGAGCAAGACGGGTCATCGGCATGAGCGGCGTGACCAAAGTGTACGCGATGGGCGAAGAGTCCGTGCACGCGCTGCGGGGCATCAGTTTTGACATCTATCAGGGCGAATTCGTCTCGATTATGGGGCCGAGCGGCAGCGGAAAGTCCACCTGCATGAACATGATAGGCTGCCTTGACCGCCCGACCGCGGGCATCGTGGAAATCGGCGGCAAGGAGACCGCGCGGATGAGCGAGCGCGAGCTTGCCGTCCTGCGCAACAAGACGGTCGGCTTTGTCTTCCAGCAGTACCACCTGCTGCCCTCGATGACCGTGCTGGAGAACGTGATGCTTCCCCTGCGCTATCAGGGCATGGACCGCGCCGAGCGACGCGACCGGGCGGAAGCCGCGCTTGCCCGCGTGGGACTGGAGAACCGCATGACGCACCTGCCCAACGAACTGAGCGGCGGACAGAAACAGCGGGTCGCCATCGCGCGCGCCACCGTCACGCAGCCGTCCATCATCCTTGCCGACGAGCCGACGGGCGCGCTCGACAGCTCCACGGGCAACGCCGTCCTTGCGCTGTTCGGCGAGATAAACGCGGCCGGCACGACCATCGTAATCGTGACCCACGACCCGAACATCGGCGCGAGCACCAGACGCTGCATCCGCATTCTGGACGGGCTGATTCAGAGCGACACGCTGAACGGAGCGGGAGGCGCGGATGTTTGAGGACTTCATCGATTCGCTGCGCAACTTTGCGCGCAACAAGACGCGCACGATTCTCTCGCTGCTCGGCGTGATTATCGGCGTGGCAAGCGTCATCCTGATTACGAGCATGGGGCAAAGCTCCACCAAGGAAATCGAAGGCACCTTCGGGTCGAGCGGGCTTGACCTGGTGCAGGTCAGCTCCGGCTTCATGCGGCGCAGGCGGGAGGCGGTCTCGCTCAAGTTCGACGAGGCCTTCCGGCAGGAACTGTTCGACAACGTGCGCAACATCAGGCGGATATGGTACAAGAATTCGCTTTCCGCCACGCTCAGCTACGGCGACACGAGCGTGACGGCGAGCTGCACGGCAATCGAGCCGGGCTACCTTGAGATGTGCGCCCTCGCCCTCGACTACGGCGACTACTTTTCCGTGACCGACGACGTGTACGGCGGCCAGAAAGTCATCCTCGGCAGCGAAGTCGCGACCGCGCTCTTCCCCGACGGCAACGCGGTGGGACGCGGCATCCTCCTGGTGACGAGCAACGTGCCGTTCAGTTTTTCCGTCGTCGGCGTGCTGAAGGAGCAGACGAGCGGCATGGAGAACAGCACGTCGGGCATCTACATTCCGCGCGGCTTCTACGACAAGAAAATCTCCCCCAACCCCGACGCCTCCACGGTGATGGTGCAGGCGGAAAGCCCCGCGTTCTGCACGCAAATCGTGAACGACGTGACCGACTGGGCGGCGCGGAAGACGGGCACGGAAGGCTCGGTCAACGCCATGTCCATGCAGACCATCATAGAGCAGATGAACACGATTACGCGGACGATGAGCCTCATGCTGTCGGGCATCGCGGCAATCAGCCTGCTCGTGGGCGGCATCGGCATTATGAATATCATGATTGTGACCGTCACCGAACGCCGGCAGGAAATCGGCATCCGCAAGGCGCTTGGCGCAAGCCCCGCCGCAATCCGCCGCCAGTTCCTGGTGGAGAGCGCGAGCATCACGCTGCTGGGCGGCACGCTCGGCATCATACTCGGCATCGCGCTGAGTTTTGCCGTGGAGTACGTGCGCGGCCAGCCCCTCGCCATTCAGGCAGGCGCGTGCGTCGTGTCCTTCGTGTTCAGCGTGTTCGTCGGCGTGTTCTTCGGCCTGAACCCCGCCAGCCGCGCCGCCCGCCTTGACCCCGTAGACGCACTGGCAGGGTGAGACTTCCCCCTCCGTCGCTTTTCTGCTAAAATAAGGCATGGACTTACTCAAGAAACTTGACGAGCTGGCGGCACGGTTTAAGGAAGTGGGCGAGGAGATACAGAACCCCGACCTCGTGAAAGACCAGAAGAAATACAAGGACATCATGCGCGAGCACGGCTACCTGAGCGAGGTGGACGAGCTGGGCGGCGAGTACCGCAGGATTCTGCGGGGCATTGAGGACGCAAAGCAGATGATTACCGCCGAGGACGACGCGGAGATGAAGGAGATGGCGCGCGAGGAGCTGAAGTCGCTTGAGGAGGAGCTGCCCCGCATGGAGGAGCGGCTCAAGCTCAAGCTCATTCCGCCCGACCCGCTCGACGAGAAGAACATCATCCTCGAAATCCGCTCGGCGGCGGGCGGCGACGAGGCGAGCCTGTTCGTGCGCGACCTGTGGGAGATGTACTGCCACCTTGCCGACCGCAAGGGCTGGAAGACCGAGACGATGGAGGCGCAGGAGACCGAGGTGGGCGGCTTCAACAAAATCGTCACGGCGATTGCGGGCAAGTTCGTCTACGGAACGCTGCGGTGGGAGAGCGGCGTGCACCGCGTACAGCGCGTTCCCGCCACGGAAAGCCAGGGCCGCTTGCAGACCTCCACGGCGACGGTGGCGGTGCTGCCCGAGGCGGAGGAGGCGGACGTGCACATCAACCCGAACGACGTGCGCGTGGACGTGATGCGCGCGGGCGGCCCGGGCGGGCAGTGCGTCAACACGACGGACAGCGCGGTGCGCCTCACGCACATCCCCACGGGCATCGTGGTCATCCAGCAGGACCAGAAGTCGCAGATTAAGAACAAGGAGAAGGCGTGGCAGGTGCTGCGCGCGCGGCTGTTCGACTTTGAGCAGAGCAAACTGGACGCGGAGCGTTCCTCCGCGCGCCGCAGCATGGTGGGCAACGGCGACCGCTCGGAGAAAATCCGCACCTACAACTTCCCGCAGGACCGCATCACCGACCACCGCATCAACCTGAGCGTGCATAACCTGCCCGGCTTTATGATGGGCAACATGGACGACATGCTCGACGCGCTCAACGTGTACGCCAAGGAAGAGCAGTTCAAGGAAGCGGCAGGGGCATAGCGCGTGGGCGCGGAAATCCCGGAGGGGGAACGCCTTCCCCCTGGTTCGCGCTGCGTTGCGCCCACCGTCGCCGGCATGAAACGCCGTATCGCCGCGCTTTTGGACACGTCGCCCACGCCGCAGCTGGACGCGGACTGCATTCTGCAATGGATTCTGCATTGCGACAAGACTCAGTTGCTCCTGCGCCGCGACGACGTGCTGACCGAGGCGCAGGCCGCCGCCGCAGAGACCGCCGCCGCCAGGCGCAGGACGGGCTTTCCGGTTGCGTACATCACGGGCAGCAAGGAATTCTTCGGCAATGACTTCTACGTGACCCCCGCCGTCCTCATCCCCAAGCCGGACACGGAGCTGCTCGTGGAGCAGACGATTGCCGCCGTCCGCGACATGCAGGCGGCACACCCGGGCGAGCCGCTTGCCGTCTGCGACATGTGCGCGGGAAGCGGGTGCGTGGGCATCTCCGTCATGCTTGCGCTCGGCGGCGGCATATCGCTCACGCTTGCCGACATCAGCGCGGACGCATTGCAGGTTGCCCGCACGAACGCGCGCCGCCTGCTTCCCCCCGCCGCACAAGCGGACGTGCGCTTCGTGCAGTCCAATTTGTTTGCGCACGTGCCGCAGACTTTCCACGTCATCGCCGCGAACCCCCCGTATGTGCCGCACTCACAGGCAGAAGCGCTCCTTCAGGACGGCCGCGGAGAGCCGCTGCTCGCCCTAGACGGCGACGTGACCGAGACCGGCGCATGGAGCGGCACGGAGACCGGGCTTGCGCTCATGCGCCGCTTCGTTCCGCAGGCATACGCGCGCCTCGCCCCCGGCGGCATCCTGCTGACGGAGACCGGCGAGTACAACGCGCGGGCAACGGCGGACTGCTTTGCGGCGGCGGGCCTTGCGGACGTGCGCATGGAAAGGGATTTGAGCGGGCAACTGCGCAATGTGATTGGCAGGAAG